>JBEEMX010000237.1:0-5629 GCA_041192465.1 Pseudomonadota bacterium
AAGCGGCTGGAGAACGCACGCGGCGTCGGTTCGGTCGCGCTGGTCGGCGCGGTGCGGCGCGAGATCAACCTCTACCTCGATCCGCAGCGACTGGAAGCGATGGGCCTCAGCGCGGACCAGGTGATGGCGGCCGTGAAGAACGAGAACCAGGATCTGCCGGCCGGTACGCTGCGTTCGGTGGACAGCGAACGGGTGGTGCAGATCCGCGGCCGGGTGCAGCGGCCGGAGGACTTCGCACAACTCGTCGTCGCCCGCCGCGGCACCAGCCTGATCCGCCTGGGTCAGGTGGCCCGCGTCGTCGATGGGCCCCAGGAAATCGACACCCTTGCGCTCTACAACGGCCAGCGCACGCTCGCACTGGAAGTGCAGAAATCCCAGGGCGAGAACACCATCGAGGTGGTGGACGGGCTGAACCACGCGCTCGCCGCGGTGCAGGCCGCGGGCGAAGTGCCCGCCGGCGTCGAGATCAACGTGGTGCGCGACAGCGCCCGGCCGATCCGCGTCTCGGTCAACAACGTGCGCCGCACCCTGCTCGAAGGCGCGGCACTGACCATCCTGATCGTCTTCCTGTTCCTGAACTCGTGGCGCTCCACGGTCATCACCGGCCTGACGCTGCCGATCGCCCTGATCGGCACCTTCCTGTTCATGCAGCTCTTCGGCTTCTCGATCAACATCATCACGATGATGGCGCTGAGCCTGTGCGTGGGCCTGCTGATCGACGACGCCATCGTCGTGCGCGAGAACATCGTGCGCCACGTCCAGATGGGCAAGTCGGCGCACGACGCCGCCCTCGACGGCACCATGGAAATCGGCCTGGCCGTGCTGGCGACCACGCTGTCGATCGTCGCGGTGTTCCTGCCGATCGGTTTCATGGGCGGGATCATCGGCAAGTTCTTCCACGAGTTCGGCATCACCATCGTCGCGGCCGTGCTGATCTCGATGTTCGTGAGCTTCACGCTCGACCCGATGCTCAGCTCCGTGTGGCACGACCCCGCCATCCACACCGAAGGTGCGCCCTTCCATCCACGCACCTTCTATGACCACACGCTCGGCCGCGTCACGCACGCCGTCGATCGCTTTTCGCACGGTCTGGGCGAGGTGTACCAGTCCGCCCTGCGGTGGTCGCTGCGGCACAAGCTGGCCACCCTGGGCATCGCGCTGGCCATGTTCGTCGCCAGTCTCGGGCTGGTGAAGCTGCTCGGCTCGGAGTTCGTCCCGAAAGCGGACTACTCCGAAACCTTCGTCAGCTTCAACACGCCTGTCGGCTCGTCACTGGAAGTGACCGAAGCCAAGGCGCGCGAGGTCGAAGCCATCATCCGCGAACGGCCCGAGGTGCGCTACACGCTCACCACCATCAACACCGGGCAGGCCCAGGGCAAGATCTACGCGCAGATCTACATCCGCCTCGTCGACCGCAAGGACCGCGCCCTCAACCAGGACCAGCTCACCGGCCCGCTGCGCGAGCGGCTGGCGCGGGTGCCGGGCATCGCGGTGACACACGTCGGCCTGCTCGACGCCGTGGGCGGCAACAAGCCCTTGCAGCTCTCGATCCAGGGCAGCGATCTGGCCGAGCTGCAGCGCCAGAGCATGGTCATCGCCGAGCGGCTGCGCGCCATCCCCGGTCTGGTCGATCTGGACACCAGCGCCAAGCCGAACCAGCCGACGGTGGCGATCGACGTGCGGCGCGACGCCGCCGCCGACCTCGGTCTGAGCGTAGGCAGCATCACCAGCAGCCTGCGGGCGCTGGTGGCCGGGCAGACGGTGGGCAACTGGCGCGCCAGCGACGACCTCAACATCGACGTGAAAGTTCGTCTGGCGCCCGAAGCCCGCAGCAATGCCCGCGATCTCCAGGCACTGCCGCTGCTGGTCGGCAGCAACGCCGACGGCAGCCCCCGCACCGTCCGATTGAGCCAGGTCGCCGACGTGCGCGCCGACAGCACCGCCAACCAGATCAACCGCCGCGACCTCCTGCGCGAGGTCGAGCTGACCGCCAACGTCTACGGCCGCTCGGCAGGCGAGGTCTCCGCCGACATCCGCCGCGTGCTCGACTCGCAGCCATTGCCGCCAGGTGTGCGCTGGCGTTTCGGTGGCTCGACCAAGGACATGGCGGAGAGCTTCGCCTACGCCTTGTCGGCGCTGGCCATGGGCGTGGTCTTCATCTACATGATCCTGGCCTCGCAGTTCCGCAGTTTCCTGCAGCCGATCGCGCTGATGAGTTCGCTGCCGATGACGCTGGTTGGCGTGGTGCTGACGCTGCTGGCCTTCCGCTCGACGATGAACCTGTTCTCGGTCATCGGCGTCGTGATGCTGATGGGTCTGGTGACCAAGAACGCGATCCTGCTGCTCGATTTCGCCATCCGCGCCCGTGCTGGCGATGTGACCGGTCAGCCACTCGACCGGGAACACGCCCTGCTGCTGGCCGCCAAGGTGCGGCTGCGGCCCATCCTGATGACGACGCTGGCGATGATTTTCGGCATGGTGCCGCTGGCATTCGCGCTGTCGGAAGGCTCGGAGCAGCGCGCCCCGATGGGGCAGGCGGTCATCGGCGGCGTGATCACCTCGTCGGTGCTGACGCTGGTGGTCGTGCCGGTCATTTATTGCTACATGGACGATCTGGGGGCGTGGCTGAAGCGCCGATTTGCGCCACGGGCCGCAGATCGTCAGATCACTGACGCAGCCAGCTCCTAAAATGGCAGGTTTCGTTGCGCATGATCCCGAGGAAATCAAGATGAATGTCGAACAGGCCCGTTTCAACATGATCGAGCAGCAGATCCGCCCGTGGGACGTGCTGGATCAGTCGGTGCTGTCCCTGCTGGCCATCGTCAAGCGCGAAGACTTCGTGCCGGCCGCCTACCGCAGCATCGCCTTCACGGATCTGGAAATTCCGCTGCCCGGCGGACAGGTGATGCTGGCGCCGCGGCTGGAAGCCCGCCTGCTGCAGGAGCTGGAGCTGCACCGCCACGAGAAGGCGCTGGAAATCGGCACCGGCTCGGGTTTCATGGCCGCGCTGATGGCGCACAAGGCCCAGCAGGTCGTGACCTACGAAAAGCGCCCCGAACTCGCTGCGATGGCCCGCGAGAACCTGCGCCACGCCGCCGTGATGAATGTCGAGGTGCGCCAGGGCGATGGTGCCAACGGTGATGCGACCCGTGGTCCGTGGGACGTGATCGTGCTGTCCGGCTCGGTGGCCGAGATGCCGCAGGCGCTGCTGCAGCAGCTCAAGATCGGCGGTCGTCTGGTTGCGGTGATTGGCGACGAGCCGATGATGCGCGCCTTGCGTGTGCGCCGTCTGAGCGACCGCGACTTCACGACCGAAGTGCTGTTCGACACGGTGGCGCCGCGCCTCGAAGGCTTCGCCCAGCCTTCGTCCTTCAAATTCTGACCACGGACGCCCGGCCATGCAGCCACTTCGAGTCGATGCGGTCGCCGCACTGGTCCGGGACTGTGCGGCGCAAGGCCAGCATCCCGTGCTGCTGGACGTGCGAGAGCCCTGGGAAATCGCCACCGCACGGATAGTGCTGGACGGTGCGGTATCGGTCACGATCCCGATGCAGCAAATTCCAGCACGATTGGCCGAAATCGACCGAAGTCAGCCCATCCTTGCGCTTTGCCACCACGGCATGCGCAGCCAGCAGGTGGCGCTGTTCCTGGATCGCCAGGGATACCCCTCGGTGTACAACATCACAGGGGGTATCGATGCGTGGTCCCGCCAGATCGATCCATCAGTGCCCGTCTACTGAGTTCCAGTGAATTCCAGTGAGTTCCCGTTCTAGTTCGAGGAAACGTCCATGCCCGTGTTGAAAACCCCTTTGTCGTTCGGCTTGATGACCATTGCTGCCGCTGTCCTGACAAGCCTGTGCGCGCCAGCGTCGGCCGAGAACCTCAAGGAGGTTTACGAGGCGGCCAAGGCCTACGACGCAACCTATCTGGCGTCCCGCGCCGCAGCGGAGTCCAGCCGCTACAAGGCGGCCCAGGCCGATGCGCTGTCACGCCCGACGGTCAGCCTGCAAGCAGGTGCCACACAAAGCGGCACCGACACGCCTGTGTTCGGCACCCGTTCGACCACCACGGGTTCGCTCGGTCTGGTGGCCGTGCAGCCGCTGTTCAACCGCCCCAACGGCTTCACCATCGACAAGGCCCGCAAGGCGCTCGATATCGCGCAGGCCGACCTCGCCAGTGCCGAGCAGGATCTGGCGGTCCGGGTGGCACAAGCCTACTTCGACGTGCTGGCCGCGCAGGACACGCTGTCCACCGCCCGCGCCTCCAAGACGGCGATCAGCGAGCAACTGGCCTCCGCCAAGCGCAATTTCGAGGTCGGCACCGCCACCATCACCGACACCCGCGAAGCCCAGGCCCGCTTCGATCTCGCCACCGCCCAGGAAATCGCCGCGGACAACGATGTGCGAACCCGCCGCCTGGCGCTGGACCAGATGGTTGGACGGCAAGGTCTGCAGCCCAACGGACTGTCGATGCCGGTGACCTTGCCCGTGCAGGGCGACCCGGTCGATGCCTGGGTGGACCGCTCCGAGGGCAGCCCGTCGGTGCGCAAGGCCCGCCTGGCCTACGACATCGCCAAGCTCGAAACGCAGCGCACCGACGCCGTGCGCTCGCCGACGGTCGATCTGCAGGGCCAACTCGGCGGCGCCTACAACCGCGGCTCTGGTGCCAGCTCGTCCGGTGGTGTGGGCGCCTCGCTCAACCACTCGGTGGGCGTGACGCTGAAGGTGCCGCTCTACACCGGCAATGCAATCGAAAACCAGGTTCGCGAGGCCGTTTCGCTCGAAGAGAAGTCGCGCAACGAGCTGGAAGCCGCCCGCCGTGCAGTGGCACAGGCGACCCGCCAAGTCTACTTCGGCGTGCAGTCCGGCAGTGCGCAGGTCAAGGCGCTCGAAGCCGCCGAAGCGTCGAGCAAGCTCGCGCTGGACGCCACCAAGCTCGGCTACAAGGTGGGCGTGCGGGTCAACCTCGACGTGCTGAACTCGCAGACCCAGTTGTTCTCGACCCAGCGCGATCTGGCCAAGGCGCGCTATGACGTGCTGGTCAGCAGCCTGAAACTGCGCCAGGCCGCGGGCGTGCTGGCCGCGGGCGACGTCGACGCCGTCAACGCGCTGCTGTCGGGTAAATGAACCGGCGCATGGCCTCGGCCATGCGCACCGCCGCGCCCTGGTCCTGCCCTGCGTAGATCACGGCGGCGGCGGCGGCGGCGGCCCGCGCCTCGCTGCACTCCGCCAGCGCACATGCCGCGACCACCGCCTCATCCAGATCCGCACACCGCCACGCGGCGCCTGCCGTTATCGCACCTTCGGCGGCCTGGGCGAAGTTGAAGGTATGCAGCCCCATGAACACCGGACAGGCACACGCTGCCGCCTCGATCAGGTTCTGCCCGCCCAGCGGGGCAAAACTGCCACCCAGCAGCGCAGCCTGGGCACAGGCGTAATAGGCCGGCATCTCGCCCATCGAATCTCCCAGCCAGACCTGCGCCTGCCGCGCCAGCGTACCCGGACCACCGGCGCCCCAGGCGCTGCGCCGTACCAGCGTCAGTCCGGCATCGGCCACCAGCCGGGCCACTTCGTCGAACCGCTGCGGATGGCGCGGCACCAGCAACAACAGCGGCTGCGGCTGCGCAGCA
>JBEEMX010000238.1:0-5617 GCA_041192465.1 Pseudomonadota bacterium
GGAAGATGCGCAGCGCTACCACCGGCTGCTGCAGCGCCGGCTGGCGCTGCTGACGCCCCACATCGCTTCGGCCTCGGATTTGCCCGACACCCTGGCGCACGGCGATCTGCGCCCGCCCAATGTGGCGCTGCTCGACGACGGGCAGTGCGTGCTGATGGACTGGGACGATGTGGCGATCGGGCCGGCCGGGCTGTGCCTGCATGGCCTGTTCGAGGGCTGCGCCCTGCCGACGATCCTGCTGGCGCGTCTGGCGTCGTCTCAGGCTGTGCCCGAGTCCGACGCCGTGCGCCTTGTAACCGCCTACCTCGACACGCTGGCAGCGGCCGGCTATGCGCCGCGCGAGCGCCTGCTGCAGGGATTGCCGGGGGCGATGTGCGCTGGACAGATGCGCTTCATCGGCACCTTCGGCCGGTTTCCGGGCGAGTCTGGCCGCAGCGATTCGGCCGATACCTTGCGCAGCCGCCTGAGCGACCTGCTCGACCTGTGCGACTGGCTCGCCACCCGCCAGCCCGAAACGACGCTGGAATATGCGCGTGACTATGCCGAGCAGGGTGAAGCGCCCCGCGCGCAGCGGCTCTACCAGGATCTGGTGGCGCGGCAGCCGGAGCGCATCGACCTGCTGGGCCGCTATGGCGCGGCCTCGCGCGCGGCCGGGGCACTCGCCGTGGCCGAGGAGGCGTTTTCGGAGGCCATCGAGCGCCAGCCCGACCACGCCGAATGGCACCTGGGTCTGGCGCGCACGCGGCTGGAGGCGCTGGATCTGGACGGCGGCGAACGGGCGGCGCGCGAGGCGCTGCGGCTGGCCCCGCAGTCCGACGAGGCCCGCGCGACCCTGGCGCGTGCCCGCACGCTGCAACGGGTGCGGGCCACCGCTGGCCGCGCCGACGGGTTTCCGCGTCTCGACCTGAACGCGGACGAACAAGCCCGGCAGCGGCTGGACGCCGACACGCTGGCGCTGGCGGCCGAGCTGTTCCAGGCCCATGGCGTGCTGCAGATCGACCACCTGTTTCCCGCCGAGCGCATCCAGGCGCTGCAGCAGACCTTTGCGACGCTCTACGCCGACCAGTTCCACGCGGGCGACCACCCCGATGCGCTGCAACTCGGCCACAAGCGCTACATGCTGACGGTGGACATGGACCGCGTGGAGGGCGCTGCCGCGCTGGCGGCCAGCGAGCAACTGCTGCCGATGGTGCAAGCCATCTTGGGCGAGGACTGCGTGCTCGGCGCCTACACCGCGGCGGTTTCGCTGCCCGGCAGTCGGGACCAGCGCCTGCACAAGGACCATCCGCCGCTGTTTCCCGATACCGAGTGGCACCACACGCTGCCGAGCTTCGCGTTGCAGCTCATGGTGCCGCTGGTGCCGCTGACGGCGCTCAACGGCACGACCCGTGTCTACAAGGGCACCCACCGCGTACACAGCGACGAGGCCGAGCAGCAACCTTTCCACGATCCCTTGCTGCCACTGGGCTCCGGGTTGCTGCTGGACTACCGCTGCCTGCACCGGGGACTGGCCAACCGCTCCGAGCAGGTCCGCCCGATCCTGACGCTGGTGTTCAACCGGCCCTGGTTCCGCGATACCCGCAACTACGGGCAGCAACCCCCGCTGCGGTTTTCGACCGCGCTGCTGGACGCGGCGCCCCGGCGGCTGCGCAGGCTGCTGGCGTGGTGGGCGGACGAGCGGCGCATTGCCACGCAGTCGTCAGCGGACTAGCCCGGCGCCCAGCGGCCCCAGGCGCCCGGTCGCGGCAGCCAGGCGCCACTGGGCCTGCCGCACGCGGGCATCGACCTCGACGCTCTGGTAGCGCGCCCCGGTCACGACCGACTGGGCATTCAGCACATCCCGAAACCCGCCGACGCCCTGGCGAAAGCGTTCGCTGGCCGCCTTCAGCGTCAGCTCGGCGCTGCCCAGCACCAGGCGGCTCTCCCGCAGGGCGCGCCGCTCGCCGATCAGGGTGTGGCCTTCCTTCCAGACCTGGCCCTCGCTCTGCCGGCGGGCATCGTCCAGCCGCGATTCGCGCACGCGGGCGTCGCCCATGGCGTCCAGCAGGCGCGCCTCTCGGTCGGCGCGGTCCAGCAGCGGAATGCTCCAGGTCAGCGCGGCGGCGGCGGCCGGCCGGGAGCTGCCATCCACGGTCGAGCGGTCACGGCCGGCGTTCACGCTCAGTCCGACCGCACCCCAGCGCTCCGAGCGGATGGCGGTCTGGCGCGACGCGGCTTCGCTGAGCCGTGCCTGCGCGGCGAGCACCCGCGGATGGCGTTCGCGCGCTTCGTCCACCAGTGCGCGGATGTCCACGTCCTTGACCGCCAGGCCAGCCTCGGTGTCGTCCGTGTCGAGCCGCGCCTGCAGATCGCCCGAGGCCAGCCCCATCGCCAGCGACAGTGCGCCGCGCGCCACCACCGCCTCGTTGTAGGCCCGGGCGTGGTCGAGCCGGGCCTGGCTGACGGCGGTCTGCGCCTGCAACTGCTCCGTCACGCTGGCGGCGCCGGCGCCTTGGCGGGCCTGCGCGGCGGCGAGGCTGTCCTGCGTCGTGCGCAGATTGAGGACCGCGGCTTCGTAGCGGCCCTGGGCGACCTGGGCGGCGGTGAAGAGCTGCGCGGTCTCGGCGACGGCGTCCAGCACGTCGGCGTTCTGTTCCTCCAGTGTGGCGGCCAGTGCGTCGCGGCCCTGGCGCACGGCTGCGCTGGTGGCGCCGAAGTCGAACAGCACCCACGATAGCCGCGCCGTGAGTGACCGCGAGGCGCTGACATCGGTGGACGTGCCGGCGCTGGCGTCGAGCGTGACCGAGGGCAGCGCGCGGCCTTGCGCGCGGTCGAGCGCCGCCTGCGACTGCGCGACCAGACCCGAGCGGCGCTGCAGCCCCGCCCGCTGGCAGACGGCCGCGCCGACGGCGGTCTGGATCGACAGGTTCTGGCGGCCGTCGAGGGGCGGCGCGGCGGCGCAGGTCCGTGCATCGCCGGTCCAGGCGTGGCCTGGGCTGCCCATCGACAGCAGAAGGGGCCACAGGGACAGCAGAGACAGCATGCGCACCGCCGTCGCGGGCTTGCTGGGATGGGTCATGGGCATTCCTGGAGGGTTCGGGGTGGCAATCCGAGTCGGGCCGCGTACTGCAAGGCGGTCTCGTCGCGCAGGATGCGGCCGTCGGCCAGCTCGATCACCCGGTCCACCAGGGCGAGCGTCTGCGGCCGGTGGGCAACGATGATCCGTGTCATGGGCAGCCGGGCAATGGCCTGGCCGACCTGGGCCTCGCGGGCCAGGTCGAGGTGGCTGGTGGCCTCGTCGAGGACCAGTACCGTTGGCATGCGGTACAGCGCACGCGCCAGCAGCACGCGCTGTTTCTGTCCACCGGACAGGGTCGTGCCCATGTCGCCCACCAGCGTCTGGTACTGCATGGGGAAGCGGACGATGTCCTCGTGGACGGCGGCCAGTCGGGCGCTGCGTTCGATGCGGCCGCGGTCGGGTGTGGGGTCGAAGAAGGCAACGTTGTCGGCGATCGACCCGGCGAAGAGCACGTCGTCCTGCAGCACGGTGCCGATGCGTGCCCGCCAGGCGTCCAGCCCGATCTGGTCTAGCGGTACGCCATCGATGCGGATCTGGCCCTGCTGTGGCCGGTAAACGCCGAGCAGGAGCTGTACCAGCGTGGTCTTGCCGCAGCCCGAGGGTCCGCAAAACGCCACCGCCTGGCCCGAAGGAATCACGAGGTCCAGGCCATCGACCACGTTCGCCGCGCCTTCCGCGTAGCGGAACTGCAGTGCCGAGAGCTGCAGAGCCGGGGGGCGCAAGGCGATGGGCGGTTTGCCGGCTGTGCCGCGGCTCCCGGTATCCGCTTCTGGCGGGGTGAGCACGATGTCGGCCAGGCGTTCGGCATCCAGGCCGAGCATGCGCAGCTCGAACCAGCGGTTCACCAGATCGGACACGCGTGTGTCGAACTGGTTCCGGTAGGCCAGGAAGGCCAGCAGCATGCCCAGACTGAGCGTGCCGCCGACGACGTTACGGGCACCGATCCAGAGAATGGCCAGCGTGAACACCCCCGACAGCGTGCGGCGTGCCAGCTTGTAGAAGATGTCCAGGCGCTGGATGCGCAGGTTGGCGTTGACGTCGGCGACCATCAGCGTCTGCCAGGCCGACAGGCGCTCGGCCTGGCGCGAGAAGAGCCGGATCGTGCGCACGCCGCGCACGGTTTCCAGCAGGTGGCTCGACTCCATCGCGGCGCGGACGATGCGCTCCGCCGTGGCCTGTTTCAGCGGCCCGTACCAGAGCAGCCGCACCGCGACGTACAGACCCACCGACACCAGCGCCACCCCGGTGAGTGCCGGGCTGTAGGCCCACATCAGCCCGAGCGAGAGCAGCACCATCAGGCCATCAAGCGCGGTCTCGACGAAGGCGCCGGTCAGTACCTGCAGGATGTTGCCGATCGAGCCGAAGCGCGACATCACGTCACCGAGGTGGCGCCGGGCAAAGTAGTCGAGCGGCAGCGTGAGCAGGTGGTTCAGCACGTTCGAGCGCCACTGCACACGCAGCTGCGTGCCGACCCGCAGCACCATCAGCGCGCGCAGGGCCGTCATGCCCTGCTGCACCACCTGCAGCAGCAGGAAGCCCAGCCCGAGTGTGGTGAGCAGCCCCAGATCGCCCGACACCACCACGTGGTCCACGATCCACTGCATGAACAGGGGACTCAACAGCCCCAGCAGTTCCAGCGCCAGCGACACGGCGAGCACCCGCCAGAGCGTCGGCCACAGCCCGTGCACGCGGCCCACGAGCTGGCGCAGCGAGACCCGCTGCGTCTCCTGGCGGGGCACGAAGCTGTCCGTGGGCCACACCTCCAGCGCAATGCCACTGAAGCGCGGGGACATGTCGCGGCGGGTCATCCAGCGCTCGCCTTGCGCCGGGTCCGCGACCAGCCAGCGCTTGCCGCGGCGGGCCTTGAGCACGACGAAGTGGCCCAGGTCCCAGTGCAGGATGCAGGGCAGGCGCACCTCCGGCAGTTCCCGCAGGCCGACCCGCACCGCGCGCGTGCCCAGTTTCTCGGCCGTCGCCACTCGGACCAGATCGGTCAGCGTCATGCCCTGCGGGACGGTGCCGTGCCGGCCGCGCAGCGTGGCCAGGTCGGTGGTCGTGCCGAAGTGGTCGAGCAGCATCGCCAGGCAGGCCAGTCCGCACTCCGCGGCCTCGGTCTGCAGGACGACCGGGATGCGCCGGCGCCAGCCGAAGTCGAGCTTGTCGAGGAGGTTCATGCGGGGGCTGGTCGTCGGGAGATCACAGGCGTGCGCGCATGGCCAGCAGCGGCTCGACCATCCATTCGACGAGGCGGCGCTGTTCGTGCATGAGGTCGGCCTCGATCTTCATGCCCACCTGGAGCGGCAGCCGCTGGCCGGTGGTGGTGCGCAGCCCCTCGGGCAGCGTGACGGTGACTGCAAACAGCGGCTCGGACGCCAGTTCCGGTCGGATGGCCGCTTCGTCCAGCTCGACCGGCGTGGCCGCGGCGCTGGAGACGGCCTGCACGGTGCCGGCCTGCTGGCCGAATTTCTGGAACGGAAACGAGTCGTAGCGCAGCAGCACCGGCGTTCCCGGGTGAATGAAGCCTGCCGCCTGGCTCGGCGCATACAGGCGCGCCACCAG
>JBEEMX010000239.1:0-5592 GCA_041192465.1 Pseudomonadota bacterium
CCAATCGATCAACCCGAAGCGACGCGGATACCCCATGCCGATGGCGACGTTCTCCGCCACCGTCATCCACTCGACCAGCCCCAGATCCTGGTGGATGAAGGCGACCGGCTGGCGCAGGCGGTCGCGGCTGCGCCACTGCGCCTGCGGACGGCCTTCGACGTAGATCTCGCCGCTGTCGGCGGGGTAGATGCCGGCCAGCAGCTTGATCAGCGTGGACTTGCCCGCGCCGTTCTCGCCCAGCAGCGCCAGGATCTCGCCGCCGAACACGTCCAGACTGACCCGGTCCACCGCCTGCGTGCCGCCGAAACGCTTGCTGACCGCATCGAAGCGCAGCAGCGGCGGGCGGCCCGGCGCGGTGGTCATGCGGTGGCGCCTCGGGTGTTCAGGCGGATGCGGTAGAGCGAGGTGCTGGCGCAGATGAACAGCTCGTCGCCCGCCGCGCCGCCGAAGCAGACGTTGCCGACCTTCTCCGGCACCGGGATCACGGCCAGCCGCGTGCCGTCCGGGTGGTAGACCTGCACGCTGTCGCCGCTGCTGGTGTAGAGCAGGCCGGCCGTGTCGAGCCGGAAGCCGTCGGCCAGCCCCGGCGTGACCACGGCGAAGACCCGGGGGTTGGCCAGATCCTGCCCGCCGACTACGTCGAAGGCGACGATGTGGTGGTTGCCGCTGCCATCGGTGCGCACCGCGGCCGAGGTGTCGGAGACGTAGAGCACCGACTCGTCCGGCGAGAAGGCCAGGCCGTTCGGGTGTTCGAGGAAGTCGCTGACGATGCGCAGCGAGCCGTCGCGCGGATCGAAGCGGAAGACGTAGCAGTGGCCCAGTTCGCTCTCGGCCTGATGCCCCTCGTGGTTGGAGAGGATGCCGTAGGGCGGGTCGGTGAACCAGAGGGTGCCATCGCGCTTGACCACGATGTCGTTGGGCGAGTTCAGGCGCCGGCCCTGGTAGCGATCGACCAGCACCTCGTCGTGCAGCCCCTGCGCGTCCGGGCCGAGCCGGGTGCGGACGATGGCGCGCTGGCCGTGCGAGCAGTGGAGCAGGGCGCCCTCCAGGTCGCGCACGTGGCCGTTGGTGAACTCCACCGCGTCCCGCCAGACGGTCATGCCGCGTTCGGCGTGCCAGCACAGCATCCGGTTGTTCGGGATGTCGCTCCACAGCAGCACGCCGGCTTCGTCGATCCACACCGGACCTTCGCTCCAGACCGCGCCGCTGCACAGCCGCTTCAGCCCGCCAGCACCAGCGGCCACAGCCGAAAAACGCGCGTCGAGAACTTGGATGTGGAGCGGCACAGGCGACATCGGACAGCTTTCCAGGGAGGAACGACACGATTGTGCGACTGCACTGGTTACCGGTAACTGGTGTTTTCCCGTGTGCGAAAGTTCTCGTTGGTATCGGTACCTAGAATGGCGGAATGACCAAGCCCGTGATCCTTTCCGACCGTCCAGAACCACAGCGCAGCCCCGTGACGATGGCCGACGTGGCGGCGCGGGTGGGGGTGTCGAAGATGACGGTCTCGCGTGCGCTCAACGCGAGCGAGAGCCGGGGCCGCAGCACGTCCGAGGCCCTGCGCCAGCGCATCCTGGCCACCTGCGAGGCAATGGGCTACGTGCTCGACAAGACGGCGCGCACCTTCTCCAGCAAACGCTCGGGCTTCATCGCCGCGCTGATCCCGTCGCTGAACAACTCCAGCTTCTCCGAGACCGCGCACGGCCTGGCGGCGGCGGTCGAAGGCGCCGGCTTGCAACTGCTGCTCGGCGACACCGACTACCGGCTCGACACCGAGGAGCGGCTGGTGCGCGAGATGCTGGCGCGCCGGCCCGAGGGGGTCGTGCTGACCGGTGGCACGCACACGCCGCAGGCCCGCGCCATGCTGATCGCCAGCGGCATCCCGGTGGTCGAGACCTGGGATCTGCCGGACGAGCCGATCGGCCACACGGTGGGTTTCTCGAACGCCGAGGCCACGGTCGCGCTGGTCCACCACCTGCACGCCAGCGGCTACCGCGACATCGCCTTCCTCGGCGGCACGTCCAACCGCGACACCCGCGGCGCTGACCGGCGGCGCGGCTACACGGAGGCGGTCCGGGCGCTCGGCCTGCCGGAAGGGCGCGTGATCTCCTTCGGCCAGCCGCCAGTCTCGATGGCGCAGGGCGCGCAGGCGGTGGCGCAGCTCGTCCAGCAGTGGCCGGACGTGGACGCGGCGGTGTGCGTGTCGGACCTGTGCGCGTTCGGCGCCCTGGCCGAGTGCCAGCGGCGCGGCTGGGACGTGCCCGGGCGCCTCGCCATCGCCGGCTTCGGGGACTTCGAGGTCAGCCGCAACTGCCATCCGCGCATCACGACGGTGGCGATCGACTGCGCCGGGATGGGGCGGGCGGCGGGGGAGCTGCTGCTGCGCGCCATCGAGGCGGGGCGGGCGGGCACGGTCTTGCCCGCGGAGACGCTGACCGTGCCGTTCCACGTCGTGGCGCGGGAGAGCACCTGAGTCCCATGCCTGCCTAAAATGGGCGATGACATCTGAGCACTTGGTTCTGTCGCTTTTCGCCGGTGCAGGCGGCTTCTCCTACGGTTTCAAGCAGGCGGGACTCCAGCCTTTGTTTGGTGCCGAGATTGACCATGATGCCTGCCGGAGCTACCAACTGAACGTCGGTAGCCCTTGCCACCAGATGGACCTGAGCCGCGTCGAGCCTCGTGTCCTGAAGGCGCTGGCAGGTGGGCACAAACCCTTCATCATCATCGGCGGTCCGCCTTGCCAAGGCTTCAGCACTGCAGGCCCTCGAAACGAAGATGATCCGAGAAACCGCCTGATATTCAATTACCTTCGAATCGTCGGGGAGTTGTCACCTCGGTGGTTCATTTTCGAGAATGTAGAAGGCTTGCTGACTTCCGGTGGCGGGCAGGATGTGGCGCGTCTGGTCCGCGAATTTGTAGAGCTTGGATACTCTGTTCGGCTCCAGAAGGTCAATCTGGCTGCCTATGGGGTACCCCAGACCCGCAAGCGGGTGGTGATCATCGGCAACCGCCTTGGCATTGATTTTCAGTTTCCACCCGAGCTTTATTCCTATGACAGCGGCAAGGCGAAGAAATTGTCAGGTCTGCCGATGGCCCCCACCTTGTCTGAGGCACTGGCGGGTCTTGGTGATGCTGCGACTGACAAGAATTTATTGGTTGATTACCGTGTATCCACGCCCATGAATTCTTTCGATGCAATGATGCGCTGTGATAATGAAAGCGGTGGCGTTACTCAACATTATCAGTCTGCTGACAGCTCTGACAAACTGCATATTGAATTGCTGAAGCCGGGCCAGACCATGAAAGACCTGCCAGAGGCCCTGTGGCATGACAGTTTCAAGCGCAGAGCCAATCGTCGCGTGGCGGATGGCGTACCGACCGAAAAACGTGGCGGCGCGCCCTCGGGTCTGAAGCGGTTGCATGGAAACCTTCAAGGACTGACGATCACCGGAGCAGCTTCTCGCGAATTTATCCATCCGGTGGCCCATCGTCCACTGACCATCAGGGAATGCGCCCGCATCCAGTCTTTCCCGGATCGTTACCAGTGGGAGGGAAATGCTGCAAGCAGCATCCAGCAAATTGGAAACGCTGTCCCCCCGATGGCCGCCCATATTATGGCCAAGCATATTCAGCAGATAGATGGTCAGTTTGGGGCTGGGCTGCAAACAAGCCGGGTTTCCAGCAAGCCTGGACTGCTTGGCTTTGTTCTCACTGAAGCTGCCGGGATGAGTCCGGCGCTTAAAGCTACACAAGCCCTGTTGGGCGATTTGATGCAGGGAAAGCTGGAATTCAATGACTACGAAACCGCGTAAACTTAGTTCGGCAAGGTCGCAGCAACTGACGAAGCTGATGACCGTCAGTAAAACAGCCACCATGACCGCCGTCATGGGGCCGGATGAGCTGGCAAAGATCATCGCGCTGGTGGCGACCGACATCAACAAGGCTGACCAAATGGCAGCGAGGTTCCCTCAGATCTGGCCCGCGATTGCTCCAGCAGGGGACTACTATTCGCTGGCGTCTTGCTGGTTCACCAGCCAAGAAAACGCTGTTGGCGCCAACGACCTTGTGGATCTGCTGGACTTTGCTGAAAGCCTTGATGTTGACTTCATGACGTACTTGAAGTGCTTGACTGAGCTGCACAAACGTCGCAGAAAGTACGGTTTGATACTGCAGCGCCAGCCGCTCCCCACCATGGTGCAGGTTTCACCTCGTGCCTTGATGGAGTATGGGCCAGATTTCCCTACCGAAGCATTGGCTTCCTGGCTGACTTGGCGGAAGTTCTTTTACGATCTGGATAACCGTTCAGCGCAGGAAACGGGGTACTTGTTTGAGCCGATCCTGGCTGCCGCCATCGGAGGTGAACCGAAGTCGGCTCGGGAAAAGGTCGTTCGTCGCAGCGACGATTCTTCCAAGGGGCGGCAGGTGGATTGCTGGAAAGTTCAGCCAGATGGGCAGCCCCTCGCCTACGAATTGAAGCTGCGCGTGACGATTGCGGCCAGCGGTCAAGGGCGCTTTGCCGAGGAGCTGAGCTTTGCGCAGGACTGCAAGACGTCCGGCGCCAAGCCGGTGCTGGTGGTGCTGGACCCCACTGAAAACAACAAGCTCACCGACCTCCAGGCGGCCTACCGCAAGATGGGCGGCGAAGCCTTCATTGGTGACGCTGCTTGGCAGCACCTGGAAGATGAGGCCGGTCCCACCATGGCGGCCTTCATCGAAAAGTACGTTCGCCGACCGGTGGGTGAGGTGTCGGCGTTCGAGGCTGCCATTGACGGCGACCCGCAGCGCCGTGGCTTGGTCCTGCTGGACTTGGCCGCAACGCTGGAGGGATCCGAGTTGCGCATCAAGCTGGGTGCCCATGAGCGCCGAATCGAGCGCCACGAAGACCCCACATTGGGCGACAACGAGGAAGACGCTGAAGAATGACGCATGCCCTACGCGTCGAAGTCGATCAGCACCTTCATCGCCCGCCGCCGATCACTCGCCAGCTCGAACGCCTCCCGTGCCTGCTCCAGCGGGAAGGTCCGCGTCACCATCGGCCGCAGGTCCACCCGCCCCTCGTTGATCAGCCGCACCGCCAGCGCGAACTCGGCATGGAAGCGGAACGACCCGCACAGGCTCAGCTCCTTGGCGACGATCAGGTTCTGCGGGATGTTCACGTCGCCGCCCAGCCCGAGCTGCACCACCACGCCCCGCGGGCGCATCACGTCCAGCCCCGCCCGCAGCGCCCGCTCGTTGCCCGAGCACTCGATCATCACGTCGAAGGTGCCCTTGTCGGCGCTGTAACGCGACACCCAGTCGGACTCGGTGGCGACGTTGACCGTGCGGTCGGCGCCCATCGCCTTGGCGACCGCCAGCGTCTCGTCGGTCACGTCCACCGCGACGATCTCGGCCGCGCCATGCACCCGGGCGGCGGCAATTGCCAGACAGCCGATCGGCCCGCACCCCGACACCAGCACCCGCTTGCCCAGCAGCGACCCGGCCCGCGACACCGCGTGCAGCCCGACCGAGAACGGCTCGGCCAGCGCCGCCAGCGACAGCGGCACACCCGCGGCCACGGTCTCGCATTGCACCGCATCGCATACCAGCAGG
>JBEEMX010000240.1:0-5591 GCA_041192465.1 Pseudomonadota bacterium
ACCGCCTCTTGCACCGTGTATGCCGCAAAGCCTCGCGGCACCGGCACGTCGAACTGGCGCAGAACTTCCTTGCCTTGGTATTCGTGGATCTTCATCGGGGTTTGCTCCTCGGGGTGGCGGAGAGTTTCGGGGTGTTGAAACTGGTGTGCTGGGGATGCGGAGTGTGACGCGCGGGCGGACTCTGCGACTTCAAACTGACCTCAAGCTGAGACATGTCACACGGTTGTGCTGTCTCAGCTTGCAGCAGCGGCGAGGCCGTTGTCGAAATGGGCGCGCATGAGCTGGGTCGCCAACGCACCATCGCGGCGCTCCAGCGCGTACATCATGGCGCGGTGCTCGTTCAGCGACTCTTCGGGGCGCCCCTGCTTGAACAGTGAATGGTGGCGGTTGAGCTTCATCACCTTGCGCAGGTCGGCCACGATTTGCTGGCGCCAGCGGTTGCCGGCGATGGTCATCAACTGGACGTGGAAGGCTTCGTTGGTGGCGAAGAAGAACTCGCGCTGGTGGACCTCGCGCTCCAGCCGGTCGTGCAGGGCGCGCAACTGCGCCAGCTCTTCGGACGACGCATTGCGCGCCACATCGCCCGCGGCGTCGCTCTCCAGCAACGCGAGCAAGTGGTAGACCTGCTGCACGTCGTGGGTGGACATCTCGGTGACATAGGCGCCGCGGCGCACCTTCATCGTCACCAGCCCCTCGACCGCCAGCACCTTCAATGCCTCGCGCAGCGGTGTGCGGCTGATGCCGAGTTCGGCGGTGAGCTTCTGCTCGTCGATCCAGCTTCCCGGCTCCAGCTCGCGGTTGAAGATCCGTTCGCGCAGCCGCTCCGCCACTTCCTGGTAGAGGGCACGGGGGGCCAGTGCGTTGTCGAGTGCGGGTGTGCTCACAGGGGCTGTCAGGCAGAAGTCAACATTGAATTCATAATTATGCATCATGTATCATGCGGCGACTCAGCGCCAGGAACACAACACCATGTCGAACGAAGCCGCGAACCCGCCCGAATTCCAGCCCGTCTCGCTGGCCCAATGGCAGAAGGCCGCCGCCAAGTCCGCGCCCGGTGGTCAGGTCGACGCCCTCAACTGGGTCACGCCCGACGGCATCACGGTCAAGCCGCTCTACACCGCCGAGGACGTGCAGGGCCTGCAGAACACCAACACGCTGCCCGGCTTCGAGCCCTTCCTGCGCGGTCCGCAGGCGACGATGTACGCGGTGCGGCCGTGGACCATCCGCCAGTACGCCGGCTTCTCGACCGCCGAGGAATCGAACGCCTTCTACCGCAAGGCGCTGGCCGCCGGCGGTCAGGGCGTGTCGGTGGCATTCGACCTGGCGACGCACCGCGGCTATGACTCCGACCACCCGCGCGTGACCGGCGACGTGGGCAAGGCGGGTGTCGCGATCGACTCGGTCGAGGACATGAAGATCCTGTTCGACCAGATCCCGCTCGACAAGGTCTCGGTCTCGATGACGATGAACGGCGCCGTGCTGCCCGTGCTGGCGGGCTACATCGTGGCGGCGGAAGAGCAAGGCGTCTCGCAGGACCAGCTCAGCGGCACCATCCAGAACGACATCCTCAAGGAGTTCATGGTCCGCAACACCTACATCTATGGTCCCGAGCCGTCGATGCGGATCATCGGCGACATCATCGAGTACACGGCGCAGCACATGCCGAAGTTCAACTCGATCTCGATCAGCGGCTACCACATGCAGGAAGCGGGCGCGAACCAGGCGCTGGAACTCGCCTTCACGCTCGCCGACGGCAAGGAATACGTCAAGACCGCGATCGCCAAGGGCATGGACGTGGACGCCTTCGCGGGCCGCCTGTCGTTCTTCTGGGCGATCGGGATGAACTTCTATCTGGAGATCGCCAAGATGCGGGCGGCGCGCCTGCTGTGGTGCCGGATCATGAAGGGCTTCGACGCCAAGAACCCCAAGAGCCTGATGCTGCGCACCCACTGCCAGACCTCGGGCTGGTCGCTGACCGAGCAGGATCCGTACAACAACATCGTCCGCACGACGGTCGAGGCGATGGCGGCGGTCTTCGGCGGCACGCAGTCGCTGCACACCAACGCGCTCGACGAAGCCATCGCGCTGCCGACCGCGTTCTCCTCGCGCATCGCCCGCAACACGCAGCTCATCATCCAGGAAGAGACCCACATCACCAGCGTGGTCGATCCGTGGGCAGGTTCCTACATGATGGAGTCGCTGACGCAGGAGATGGTGGACAAGGCGTGGGCCATCATCGAGGAAGTCGAGGCGATGGGCGGCATGACCAAGGCGGTGGACTCCGGCTGGGCCAAGCTGAAGATCGAGGCGAGTGCGGCCGAAAAGCAGGCGCGCATCGATTCCGGCAAGGACGTGATCGTGGGCGTCAACAAGTACAAGCTGGCCAAGGAAGACCCGATCGACACCCTCGACGTGGACAACGTCATGGTGCGCGATGGCCAGATCGCCCGGCTGCAGCACATCCGCGCCACCCGCGATACGGCGGCGGTGCAGGCCGCGCTGGCCGCGATGACCGACGCCGCCCGCGCGGGCACCGGCAACCTGCTCGCTCTGTCGATCCAGGCCGTGCGGCTGCGCGCCACGGTGGGCGAGGTCAGTGACGCGCTCGAAGCCGTGTACGGCCGCCATCGTGCGGACATCCAGAAGGTCACCGGTGTCTATGCCGCAGCCTACGACTCGGCCGAGGGCTGGGAAAAGCTGCAGACCGAGATCGCCGATTTCGCCGAGACCTACGGCCGCCGTCCCCGCGTGATGATCGCCAAGCTCGGCCAGGACGGCCACGACCGTGGCGCCAAGGTCGTCGCCACCGCCTACGCCGACCTCGGTTTCGACGTGGACATGGGGCCGCTGTTCCAGACGCCCGAGGAATGCGCCCGGCAGGCGATCGAGAACGACGTGCATGCCGTGGGCGTCTCGACGCTGGCCGCCGGGCACAAGACGCTGGTGCCCGCCATCATCGCCGCGCTGAAGGCGCAGGGCGCGGACGACATCATCGTCTTCGTCGGGGGGGTTATCCCGCAACAGGATTACGATCTCTTGTTCGAAGCCGGCGTGAAGGGGATCTACGGTCCCGGCACGCCGATCCCGGCCTCGGCCAAGGATGTTCTGGAGCAGATACGCGCCCATGTGTCCGTGGCCTGAGGTTCTTCCTCAGCTCTACCGGACACCATGACCACCACGCCCGCTGCTCGACCGACCTTGCAACTCACGCCCGCTGGTGAAGGCGACTTCGAAGCCCTGCTGGCCCTGCGCATGGCCGCGATGCGCGAAAGCCTGACGCGGCTGGGGCGCTTCGATCCGCAACGTGCCAGAGAGCGGCTGAGCCGGGGCTTCAACCCGGCGCACACCCGCCACATCCTGCGGGATGGTGATCTGGTGGGCTTCGTGGTGGTGATTCCCCGGCCGCATGACCTGCTGCTGGACCACCTCTACATCCACCCCAGCGCGCAGGGCGAAGGCATCGGTGGCTGGGTGATGCGGCAGGTGCTGGCGGAGGCGGACGTGGGGTCGATGCCGATGTCGGTCACGGCGCTCAAACACAGCGACGCGACCCGTTTCTACCAGCGCCACGGCTTCATCCTGGAGGCCGAGGGCGAATGGGATCTGTATTTCCGCCGCCCGGCGCACCCGCCGAGCGACACCGACTGAGGCTGACAGACATTGCATGGCGCCGACTGAAGAGACACACGCATTCGCGTTCTCCTGCCTGCCCGAGACCGAACGGGCCTTGGCTGCGGGCATCGTCGGCGAGTCGCCCGCTGTGCAGCGGCGCGCGATGGCCAAGGCGATCACGCTGCTCGAATCGACCCGGCCGGACCACCGCCTGCGCGCCGACGCGCTGCTGAACGCCCTGCTGCCGCACACCGGTCGCTCGTTCCGGCTTGGCATCTCGGGCGTGCCGGGCGTGGGCAAGTCCACCTTCATCGAGGCGCTGGGGCTGTTCCTGATCGCGCAGGGGCACCGGGTCGCGGTGCTGGCGGTCGATCCGTCGTCGAGCGTTTCCGGCGGTTCGATCCTGGGCGACAAGACGCGGATGGAACACCTCTCGGTCCACCCGAGCGCCTACATCCGCCCCAGTCCGGCGTCGGGCACGCTGGGCGGTGTGGCCGAGAAGACCCGCGAGGCGATGCTGATCGCCGAGGCTGCCGGCTACGACGTGGTCATCGTCGAGACGGTCGGCGTCGGCCAGAGCGAGACGGCGGTGTCGGGCATGACGGACCTGTTCTGCCTGCTGCAACTGCCCAACGCCGGCGACGACCTGCAGGCGATCAAGAAGGGCGTGATGGAACTGGCTGACCTGGTGGTCATCAACAAGGCCGACCTCGACCCGAACGCCGCCACCCGCGCCCGCGCCCAGATCACCAGCGCGCTGCGCCTGCTCGGCATGCACCAGTACCACGGTGGCGGACATGGCGCCCACGGCGATCCGCATGGCCATGGCGGCGACCTGCTGTGGCAACCCCAGGTCATGCAGCTCAGCGCGCTCAAGGGTGCGGGTCTGCCTGAGTTCTGGGCGGCCGTCACCCGCTTTCGCGAGTTGCAGGCCGCCAGCGGCCGGCTCGACCAACGCCGCCAGCAGCAGAGCCTGGCGTGGATGTGGGAACGCATCGAGGCCGGCCTGCGCACCCGCTTTCGCGCCCATCCCGGCGTGCGCGACCAGCTTGCCGACACGACCGCGCAGGTGCGCAACGGCCGGCTCGCTGCGTCGGTCGCGGCGCGGCGGCTGCTCGACCTGCTGAACTGAATCCTGAATCCGCTGTCCCGATTTCCATCCTGTTTCCGAACCGATACCGAGGAGATGCTCCATGCATGACATCCAACAGATGCTCGAAGCCAAGCGCGCCAAGGCCCGCCTCGGCGGTGGGCAAAAGCGCATCGACGCCCAGCACCGCAAGGGCAAGCTGACCGCCCGCGAGCGGGTCGAGCTGCTGCTGGACGAAGGCACCTTCGAAGAGTGGGACATGTTCGTCGAGCACCGCTGCACCGACTTCGGCATGGCCGACAACAAGATCCCCGGCGACGGCGTGGTCACCGGCTACGGCATGATCAATGGCCGCCTTGTGTTTGTCTTCAGCCAGGATTTCACCGTGTTTGGCGGCGCTTTGTCTGAGGCCCATGCCGAGAAAATCTGCAAGGTGATGGACCAGGCCATGAAGGTCGGCGCACCGGTGATTGGTCTGAACGACTCGGGCGGCGCGCGCATCCAGGAAGGTGTGGCTTCCTTGGGCGGCTATGCTGATGTGTTCCAGCGCAATGTCATGGCCAGCGGCGTGGTGCCGCAGATCAGCATGATCATGGGGCCCTGCGCGGGCGGCGCGGTGTACAGCCCCGCCATGACGGACTTCATCTTCATGGTGAAGGACTCGTCTTACATGTTCGTCACCGGCCCCGAAGTGGTCAAGACCGTGACGCACGAGGAAGTTACGGCCGAAGAGCTGGGCGGTGCCATCACCCACACCACGAAGAGCGGTGTGGCCGACTTGGCGTTTGAGAACGATGTCGAGGCGCTGCTGATGCTGCGCCGCCTGTACAACTACCTGCCTTTGTCCAACCGTGAGAAAGCGCCTGTGCGTCAAAGCGGTGACCCGATG
>JBEEMX010000241.1:0-8064 GCA_041192465.1 Pseudomonadota bacterium
GCGCCAGTCGGTCAGCACCGCCTGCGACTCCCAGCTCAGCAGCCGTGACTCGGCATGGCGCGCGCGCCATAGCCGCTTGAGCACCGGGTGGCGCAGCATCACCGCCTCGCTGGCCAGCATCCTCTCGATGCGGCCCGAGAGGTGGATGCCGGTCAACTCGCCGGGCATGTCCGGCAGCCGCGTCTCGACCGCGCGCAGGCCGTGGACCGGGCGGCGGTCGGGTTCCGGCGCGATGGCCGGCGCGGGCCGGCTGGCGTCGTGGCGCTCGGCGCGGCCGAGCTGGTGGATCAGCTCGGCGAGCTGCGGCAGCTTTTCCAGCCATGCGGCGGCGCGGCGGGCTTCGGCCCAAGGGCGCGAGTGCAGGTGGCCGCGCAGGTCGTCCCAGCGCAGCGCACCCAGGTCGCCCAGCCCCTGCAGCAGCACGAAGTGTTCTTCCCAGCCCTGGGTCTCGATCTGCCAGGCGCCGCGGAAATCGGCCACCACCTGCGCGATGGCGGCGGTGCGGTCGAGCCGGGGCTGGTGGTCGGCGATGCGGTCGAGGTGCCACAGCAGCGTGCGGAGCACCTGTTCGGCCAGCGCCGGGGCGCTGCGGCTCATGCCCGGCAGGCCGAGTTCACCGACCGCGGACCGCAGCGGTGCGGCGGCCTCGGCATCCCCGAAATCGGCATCACCTGGCGGCAGGTCACCGGCCAGCAACGCCTGTTCCCAGCGGCGCGTGTCGAGCAGCCGGGCCTCGGCGTGGCCGACGCTGGCGATCAGTGCCGGCAGCCACAGCGTGCGTGGCAGCGGCGCGAGGTGGTGGAACGGCGGATCCGCCGACGGCAGCAGCCGCACGCTAGAGGACCACGGGTTCCGGAGCGGGCACAGGCGCCGCATCCTCTGCGGGGGCCTCGACCGGCAGCGCAGCGAAGCCGGCACGGGTCGCTTCCAGCCGGGCCAGCAGACCGTCCAGCGTGGCCAGTGTGTGGGTGTGGGCACCGAGCAGGCGCTCGACCACTGGTGCCGGAATCCACACGCGGTCGCGCAGCCGGTCGGCCAGCGCGGTGGCTGCCTGGTGGACGGTGTCCCAGTGCCGTGCGGCCGGTTGAGTGATCGCGTCGAGTTGCGCCAGCCGGGCGGCGATGTGGACCGGGCTGTAGCGCCGCCGCGTGTGGGCTTCGAGCGACTCGGTCATCAGCCGTGCCATGCCGCCATCGTCCTGCCCGCCGCCGATGGCGCGGGCGAGGGCAAGCTTGCCGGCGGTGCCATCGTCGTCCTCGGTTTCGGCGCTGCGCTCGATCTCCCACTGGTGCTCGAATGCCTCGACCGCGCGGGTGAGCCACGGTGCATCCTGCGGCACGGCGCGGGCAATCTCGGTGTCGAACCACTGCACCAGTTTCGGCACCAGTTCCGGCGACGGACTGGCGATGTAGGGCGCCAGCCACAGGTCGAGCGCGTCGATCTGCGCGCGGCCTTCGGTGGCTGCTGCCGTGCGCATCAGGCCGACCCACAGGCGCCAGCGCCGGTCGGACAGCGTGGTCTGCTGATCGCCCAGCCAGCGGCGCAGCGCCCGCAGCGCCTCGACCGCTTCGACGCTCAGCCGCACCCGGGCGCTGGCGTGGGCGATGTCCGCACGCTCTGCCGGGGTCAGTGCGTCGATCGGCCCGGTGTCGTCTTCTGTGGTGGTGAGCCGCAGCAGGGCCTCGAAGCCCGCATCGCTCACCGGCGCGATCGGCAGGCGCACGAGGAAGCGGTCGTGGAAAGCCTGCAGCGCCTCGTCGGCCGGCACCTCGTTGCTGGCGGCGATCACGCTGACCAGCGGCGTGCGCGTGCGGCCGGTGCCGTTGTCGAACTCGCGTTCGTTGAGCAGCGTCAGCAGCGCGTTCAGGATCGCCGAGTTCGCCTTGAACACCTCATCGAGGAAAGCGATGCCGGCGGTGGGCAGGAAGCCAGTGGTGAGGCGCTCGTAGCGGTCGTCCTCCAGCGCCTTGAGCGAGAGCGGGCCTAACAGCTCCTCGGGCGTGGAAAAGCGGGTGAGCAGGCGCTCGAAGTACGGCGCGCCCGCGAAGACGCGGTGCAGGCGCCGGGCGAGTTCGCTCTTGGCGGTGCCCGGCGGGCCGATCAGCAGGATGTGCTCGCCGGCCAGCGATGCCAGCAGCGACAGACGCACCTCGGTGGCGCGCTCCAGCAGGCCGGCCTCCAGCGTGGCGAGCAGCCCGCGCAGGCGGTCGGGCGAGGGCGGTCGGGCAAGGACGGCAGCAGCAGCTACGGGGTCGGGGGCATCGGCACGGGTCATCCGTGGATTGTCTGCGGCCCGCGCAGGGCTTGCAATCCCGACGGATGCTTACCAGGTGGTGTCCACAAACCGGTGCGGATCGAGGACCGCGACATGCGAGCCAGCCAGATCAAGCGCACGCGGCAGCATATCGACCTGCACGCGCTGGCTGGCGGCCAGCACTTCGCCATCCACGCGCAGCGGCAGCGGCTGCTCGCTCTCGACCAGCAGGGTGCGGCCCTGGCGGTGCGGTACCGCTGCGGCGGCCGAAGGCAGGCCGAGCGGGCGCAGCGGCCGCAGACAGCGTGACCAGCGGCCCGCACCCCCAACGACAACGGTGTCGAACCAGCCGTCGTTCAGCTCGATGGGCAGCCGCTCCGGTGTGCTCCATTCGGGCAGCGTGTTGCAGAGCAGCACCCGACGCGCCGTGCCGGTGGGCATCTTCTGCCCGTCCACCCAGACCGTCCAACCTGCCGCACCGTAGCGACCGAGCCAGCCAGGGCGGTCAATGCGGGCCTGCGAGATGAAATGCACCGTGGTGTGCTCGGTCTCCAGCAGCCCGATGTCCACCGGCCCGGTTGGTGACCGCAGCGCGAAGACCAGCGCCTGCGACCAGCTCAGGGCGTCCAGCCCGAGCGTGCGCGCCAGCAGGTTGTGCCGACCTGCGGGCACGAGTCCCACCTTCAGCCCGCCCTTGAGCAGCGCCGGCAGCATGGCGCTCACTGTGCCGTCCCCACCAATCAGCACCACGCGGGTGCGCGGCGCGAGGATGGTGAGCATCGCCTTGGCCTCCGCGATGGAGTTCGGCATCAGCAGCGACACCCCGGGCGCATGGCGCGACAGCCAGGCAGCGACCGGGCGGCGCAACTCGGCCGCGCGGCCCCCACCGGCACCGGGATTCAGCAAGGCGACGGCGGTGGATGGCGTCACCGGGTCGTGAAGAAGTGCATGCCGACGGTGTGGATGGTGCGCATGTGGGGAGTGTTCCGTTTTCGGGGGTTGTTCTGCGGGTGGATTTTGCCTTGGGGCGGTTCACCCACAGTTCATAGAATGTCGCCCTTGTCCGCGCGACCACCACAACAGCCATGACCGACGCCCTGAACGCCCTCTCCAAGTCCTTTGAACCTGCTCCGATCGAACAACGGTGGGCGCCGCAGTGGGAGTCCAGCGGTGTCTATGCCCCGACGCTGGATCCGGCAAAGCCCAGTTTCTGTGTCCAGTTGCCGCCGCCGAACGTGACCGGCACGCTGCACATGGGCCACGCGTTCAACCAGACCATCATGGACTCGCTGACGCGCTACCACCGCATGTCGGGCGACAACACGCTGTGGCTGCCCGGCACCGACCACGCCGGCATCGCCACGCAGATCGTCGTCGAGCGCCAGTTGCAAGGGCAGGGCGTCAGCCGCCACGACCTCGGCCGCAAGAACTTCGTCGCCAAGGTCTGGGAGTGGAAAGAGCAGTCCGGCGCCACGATCACGCAGCAGATGCGCCGCATGGGCGACTCGGTGTCGTGGGGCCACGAGTACTTCACGATGGACGACAAGCTGTCCAAGGTCGTGACCGAGACCTTCGTGAAGCTCTATGACGAGGGGTTGATCTACCGGGGCAAGCGGCTGGTGAGCTGGGATCCGATCCTGAAGTCGGCGGTGTCGGATCTGGAGGTCGAGAGCGAGGAGGAAGACGGCTCGCTGTGGCACATCCGCTACCCCATCGACGGCTCGGACGAGTCGCTGGTGGTCGCGACGACCCGCCCGGAAACCATGCTCGGCGACACCGCCGTGATGGTCCACCCGGAAGACGAGCGTTACACCCACCTCATCGGCAAGCAAGTGCGCCTGCCGGTCACGGGCCGCCTCGTGCCGGTGATCGCCGATGACTACGTGGACAAGACCTTCGGCACGGGCGTCGTCAAGGTCACGCCCGCGCACGACCAGAACGACTACCAGGTCGGCCTGCGCCACAAGCTGCCGATGCTGACCATCTTCGATCTGGAGGCCAAGGTCAGCGCCCATGAGGCCACCGACATCCCGGCCGAGTACGTCGGCGTGGACCGCTTCGTCGCCCGCAAGCAGCTCGTGGCCCGCTTCGAGGCCGAGGGTTTGCTGGTCGAGGTGAAGAAGCACAAGCTGATGGTGCCGCGCTGCGCCCGCACGGGGCAGGTGATCGAGCCGATGCTGACCGACCAGTGGTTCGTCGCGATGACCAAGGCGGGTGCGAACGGCAAGTCGATCGCCGAGGAAGCGATCGAGGCGGTGGATTCGGGCGACGTGAAGTTCGTGCCCGAGCAGTGGGTCAACACCTACAACCAGTGGATGAAGAACATCCAGGACTGGTGCATCTCGCGCCAGCTCTGGTGGGGCCACCAGATCCCGGCGTGGTACGGCGAAAGCGGCGAACTCTTCGTCGCCCGCAGCGAGGACGAAGCCCGCGCCAAGGCCACGGCTGCTGGCTACACCGGCGCGCTGACCCGCGACGAGGACGTGCTCGACACCTGGTACTCGTCGGCGCTGGTGCCGTTCTCGACGCTGGGCTGGCCCGAGAAGACCATCGAGCAGGATCTCTTCCTGCCGTCGTCCGTGCTCGTCACCGGCTACGACATCATTTTCTTCTGGGTCGCCCGGATGATCATGATGACCAAGCACTTCACCGGCAAGGTGCCGTTCAAGCACGTCTATATCCACGGCCTCGTGCTCGACGCGCAGGGCAAGAAGATGTCCAAGTCCGAGGGCAACGTGCTCGACCCGGTGGACCTGATCGACGGCATCGAACTCGCGCCGCTGCTCGACAAGCGCACCACTGGCCTGCGCAAGCCCGAGACCGCGCCCAAGGTCCGCAAGGCCACCGAGAAGGAGTTCCCGGACGGCATTCCCGCTTACGGCGCCGACGCGCTGCGCTTCACTTTCGCGGCGATGGCGACGTTGGGCCGAAGCGTCAACTTCGACTCCAAGCGCTGCGAGGGTTATCGCAACTTCTGCAACAAGCTGTGGAACGCGACCCGCTTCGTGCTGATGAACACCGAGGGCCAGGACTGCGGCCTGCTGGAGCACACCAAGGCAGACTGCGCGGAGGGCGGCAAGGCCCACGGCTACCTGCGCTTCAGCCCGGCGGATCGCTGGATCACGGGCGAGCTGCAGCGCGTCGAGCACGCCGTCGCGCAGGGCTTCAAGGACTACCGCCTCGACAACGTCGCCAACGCGATCTACCAGTTCGTCTGGGACGAGTACTGCGACTGGTACCTCGAAATCGCCAAGGTCCAGCTCCAGGTCGCCAAGGACGCCGGTGATGAGGCCGCCGCACGCGGCACGCGCCGCACGCTGATCCGCGTGCTGGAGGCGCCGTTCATCACGGCCGAGCTGTGGAACACGGTCGCGGTGGTCGCCGGGCGCAAGGTGGCGGACTCGACCGACACGGTGGCGACGGCGGTTTATCCGGTCGCGCAACTGGAGAAGGTTGATCCGGTCGCCGACGCCTGGGTGGCGCGGCTGAAGGATCTGGTGGGTGTCGTGCGGGCGCTGCGCAGCGAGATGGCGCTGTCGCCGGCCGAGCGGGTGCCGCTGCTGACGTTCGGCGATGCGGATTTCATCGCCTCGGCCGCGCCGGTCATCCGGGCGCTGGCCAAGCTCGGCGAGGTGCAGGTGATCGCCGACGAGGTGGCATTTGCGGCGGCGACGGAGATGGCGCCCGTGGCGGTGCAGGGCGCGGCGCGGCTGGCGCTGAAGGTCGAGATCGACGTGGTGGCCGAGCGCGAGCGGCTGGGCAAGGAGATCACGCGCCTGACCGGCGAGATCGCCAAGGCGACGGCCAAGCTGTCCAACGAGAGCTTCGTGGCCCGCGCCCCGGCGGCGGTGGTCGAGCAGGAGCGGGCGCGGATCGTGTCGTTCAGCGAGACGCTGGCGAAGCTGCAGACCCAGCACGCTCGGCTGGGCTGACCCGCTCGCGCAGCACAGGCGTGTGCAGACCGGCGTGCTGTGCGCCGGGGCGCACTGTGTTGGGGGCGTGACGCAACACGTCGTGGATCTGCCGCGCCACGCCCCAGGCGCTGCGCAGCCGTGCCTCGCGGCTGTAGGAGGCGAGCCGAGGCGTGGTCTGCAGGCCGACTGCGCCGTGCAGCGGCCGACCCGGTTGCAACTTCCCTGGTCCGATGCAGTCCAGCCAGGCGCCGGCCAGCCGGCCGCTGTTGAGCAACTCGGCCAGCACCACCTCGTCGAACAGCTCGATCGGGGAGACGCTCACCAGCACCTGTCCCGGCTTGCACCACGGCAGCACGCGGTCGCCGAGCAGCCCGACGTAGCGGCTGTAGATCGGCAGGTGCAGGCACACGGCATCCGATTGCGCGAACAGCTCGCGCAGCCCCGCGGGCACCACTCCCCAGCGTGGCCACTGCGCACTGCTGGCGTGCAGGGCGGGGTCGTAGCCACGCACCTGCGTGCCGAGGGTTTGCAGCACAGTGGCGAGTCGGCGCGCACCCGGCCCCATGCCGACCAGTCCGACGGTGCAGTGCGCCAGTTCGCGGCCGACGATGCGGTGCGGCGCCAGCGGGTTCGGGCGCAGCAGGGTGAGCAAGGCACCCAGCATGAACTCTGCTTCGGCGGGTGCCGTGGACTCCGGGCTGCGCAGCACCGCAATGCCAGCGCGCGCGCAGGCGTCCAGGTCGATGTGTTCCTGTCCGCCGACGATGCGCCCAATGGCCCGCAACATCGGTGCCCGCGCCAGCATGCGGCTGTTGACCGCAATGTGCGCCGGCAGCAACACCGTGCGCGCTTGTGCCAGCGCCTCGGCCAGATGCTTGCGGTCGTCGGTCAAACGGGGGGCGTAGTGGAGATCATGGCGCACCTGCAGCCATTGCAGTACCTCGGCTTCGAGCGGTTCAGCAACAAGCAGATCCATGATTTCGCGGGCGATTCGTGAGAGATGAACAGGCGCCCATGTTAATCACGGCAGTGGCGTCTTAGGCCCCCCTGATCACGCGCTGTTTCGTCACGTTCCCATGCCAGAATTGAAGCAGTTGACGCTGTTTAAGCGTCCTTTAGAGCGTTCTTCAGCGCCATTCCAACCGCATTCCACAGGGTCTATCCGCACATGCAAATCAAGAAAGCCATCTTTCCCGTTGCCGGTCTGGGCACGCGTTTCCTGCCCGCCACGAAGGCGCAGCCGAAGGAAATGATGCCGGTGGTGGACAAGCCGCTGATCCAGTACGCGGTCGAGGAAGCCTATGCGGCGGGTGTGCGCGAGATGATCTTCGTGACTGGCCGTCACAAGCGCCCGATCGAAGACCACTTCGACATGACCTTCGAGCTGGAAGTGGCGCTCGAAAACGCCAACAAGACCGAGCTGCTCAACGTCGTGCGCAGCGTCAAGCCCAAGGACATGGAGTGCATCTATGTCCGCCAGGCACAGGCACTGGGCCTTGGCCACGCGGTGCTGTGCGGCCAGCGGCTGATCGGCAATGAACCATTCGCCGTGCTGCTGGCCGATGACCTGATGATGGGCGAGCCGCCGGTGCTGGCACAGATGGTCGAGCAGTACAAGGAATGGCGTGCCTCGATCCTGGCGGTGCAGGAAGTCCCGGCCGAGCACACCAAGCGTTACGGCATCGTGGCGGGTACCCTCGTCAACGACCGCGTGATGGACGTGAGCAAGATCGTCGAGAAGCCATCGCCGGAGACCGCGCCGTCGCGCTGGGGAGTCGCCGGCCGCTACATCCTGACGCCGGGGGTGTTCCACGAGATCGCCGCGCAGCCGCGCGGCGTGGGTGGCGAGATCCAGCTCACCGACGGCATCGCCGCGCTGCTGCGCCGCGAGAAGGT
>JBEEMX010000242.1:0-5566 GCA_041192465.1 Pseudomonadota bacterium
CATGGTTCAGCTTTTCCGGACGCATCACGCCACCTTCTGGGCCGCCATCAACGCCGTGAACCGGTCGAAGAGATAGGCGATGTCATGCGGCCCCGGCGAGGCTTCCGGGTGGCCCTGGAAGCAGAACGCGGGCTTGTCGGTGCGGGCCAGGCCCTGCAGGGTGCCGTCGAACAGGCTGACGTGCGTCGGGCGCAGGTTGGCGGGCAGCGTGTCGGCATCGACCGCGAAACCGTGGTTCTGGCTCGTGATCGAGACACGGCCGGTGTCGAGGTCCTTCACCGGGTGGTTGGCGCCGTGGTGGCCGAACTTCATCTTGAAGGTCTGCGCGCCGGAGGCCAGCGCCATGATCTGGTGGCCCAGGCAGATGCCGAAGGTCGGGATGCCGGTTTCGATCAGCGTCCTGGCTGCGGCGATGGCGTAGTCGCAGGGCTCCGGGTCACCGGGGCCGTTGGACAGGAAGATGCCGTCGGGCTGGTAAGCCAGCACGTCGGCGGCAGACGTCTTGGCGGGAACCACCGTGACCTTGCAGCCGCGCTCGGCCAGCATGCGCAGGATGTTGCGCTTGACGCCGAAGTCATAGGCGACGACATGGAACTGCGGCGCAGTCTGCTGGCCGAAACCTGGTTCGCCATTCGCGGCAAACAGTTGCCACTCGGTCTCGGTCCAGGCTTCCGGCTCGCGGCGGGTGACCACTTGCGCGAGATCCAGACCGGCCATGCTCGGCGCACGGCGGGCCAGCGCGACGGCCTCGTCGATCATCGCCTGCGTCACAGCGGTATCAGCCGGAAATCCCATGATGCAGCCGTTCTGGGCACCGTGGGTGCGCAGCACGCGGGTGAGTCGGCGGGTGTCGATGTCGGCAATGGCGACGGTGCCTTCGCGCACGAGGTACTCGGCCAGCGTCATCGACTGGCGGAAGTTGGAGGCACGGACGGGCAGATCCTTGATGATCAGACCAGCGGCATGGACTTTCGAGGCCTCGACATCCTGTTCGTTGACGCCGTAGTTGCCGATGTGCGGATACGTGAGGGTCACGATCTGCCGGCAATAGCTCGGGTCAGTGAGGATTTCCTGATAGCCGGTGAGCGCGGTGTTGAACACCACTTCGCCGACTGTGTGACCGGCAGCGCCGATCGAGGTGCCTAGAAAGACTGTGCCGTCTGCGAGTGCGAGGATAGCGGGGGGCAGGACGGGCAGCACGGGAACTCCGGATAGAGCGCCCCAGCGCTGCTTCAGACCGGGTGGGCTCTGCGGATGGAGCACCGGCGACAAGCGCCATTCCGGAAACGTTGGGCAAGCATGTGACGCTGGGAAGCGTTGTTGGCAGACAAACCTGTGGATTATAGCCGCCCGGGGGTTTTCCCGGCCAGATGCATGCATCACTGGACTGGAATGTTCGCATCGAGACTGGCCCCCCGCGAATCAAGGGTCGGTTGAGGCCGATCGGCACTAGTTGACCACATCAGGCCCAGCGACCACCCCTCAGTCGGGGAGCATCTGCCATTGCCGGTATGTTCATTTGAAGCAGGCTTGCTAAGGTACTGGCAGGAAACGACAGGGCGCTCCAGCGTTCCGTCAACTTTCCATCTGCAACAAACGCAACAAATTTCGACAGGAACACCCCATGCAAAAAACCCTGGCTTCGTTCGCAACCACCCTGCTGCTGGCTGCGCTGAGTTCCGGTGCCCAAGCCCAGAACCTGATCACCAACGGCAACTTCGAGACACCGGCGGTGGCCACCAATTCGTTCAGCACCTACGTCAATCTTGGCGGTTACGCTGCAACGCTGTGGGGCTCGGACTCCACCAGCAGCACCCACAAGATCGTGGACGTGGCCAATAACCAGTTCATGCAGTTCGGTGGCGGGGATTCAACCTACACGAATTTCGGCGTGACCACGGGTGGCCTTTACAACCTGAGCTTCGACTACAGCGGTTCGGGCTTCTGGGCGCTGTACAACAGTGGCACGTCTTCGTTTGAATCGACCGGCCCGCTGGTCCAGTTCAGCAGCGCCGCCATGACCAACAACACCAGCAGCCTCACGCTGGACAGCAGTGGCAACTACAAGCTGTATTTTGGTGCAATCGGCGCGGGCCTGCCTGGCATGACCAACAGCCTCCAGCTGGACAACGTTTCTGTTTCGGCCGTGTCACCTGTGCCGGAACCCGAGAGCTACGCCATGCTGCTGGCTGGCCTGGGTGTGCTGGGCTTCATCAGTCGCCGCCGCAGCCTGCGCTGATGCGCTGCACCTGAGAAGCGTGGCAAAAAAGGGCGCTCCGCTGGGCGCCCTTTTTTGTTCAGGCCACAGTGTTCAAGCGTGCGGATGCACGACCACCTTGCCCTTGACCTGCCGCGCCGCCATGCGCTGGATGGCGTCCCGTGCCGCATCCAGACCGACGCGCTCGCTGATCACCGGGTGGATGCGGCCCTCGGTGAACCAAGTGGCGAGTTGCTGCATGTTCGCCAGGTGCTTGGCCGGATCGCGCCGCACGGCATCCCCCCAGAACACGCCCAGGATCACCCGCTCCTTCAGCAGCGCCAGATTGAGCGGCACCTTCGGAATCGCGCCCGCCGCGAACCCGACCACCAGATACCGCCCGCGCCATGCGGTCGCCCGCAAGGCCGGCTCGGTGTAATCGCCACCGACCGGGTCATACACCATCTGCACGCCCTGTCCGTCCGTCAGCACATCGACGCGCTTGCGCAGATCCTCGGTGCTGTAATTGATGGTTTCATCCGCGCCCACCGTGCGGCACAGGGCCAGCTTGTCCTCGCTGGAAGCCGCGGCGATCACGCGCGCGCCCATCTGCTTGGCGATCTCGATGGCCGCCAGCCCCACGCCGCCCGCCGCACCCAGCACCAGCAGCGTCTCCCCGGCCTGCAAGCGCCCGACCTCCTTGAGCGCGTGCAGCGAGGTGCCATAGGTCAGCACCAGCGCGGCGCCGGTGTCCATGTCCATGCCCTCGGGCAACGGCATCACCTGGCGGGCGTTGACCACCGCCTGCTCGGCAAACGCCCCGTGGCCGCAGAAGCTGATGACGCGGTCGCCGACCTTGGCATGCCGAACACCCTCGCCCACCGCCTCGACCACACCCGCCAGCTCCGCTCCTGGCGAGAACGGCAGCGCCGGCTTGACCTGGTACAGCCCCTGCACGATCAGCGCGTCGGGGAAGTTGACGGCCGCGGATTCGACCCGGATGCGGACCTCGCCGGGGCCGGGTTCGGGGGTGGCGACCTCCTGCACCCGCAGTTGGTCGATCGGGCCGAAGGATTCGCAGATCAGCGCACGCATGGGCAAGGCTCCTGGGCAGACAGGGGTGAAAAAGGTGGACGCATTCAAGCGCGCAGTCTGCTGGCGGGCGGGGCCTGCGCTTGACTCCTAGGCGACAGCACCACCCAACACCCACTGCCCCAGCCACCAGCCCAGCGCCACCGCGGCCAGCGCGCCCAGCAGGTGCGCCGCACTGTGCAGCAACGCCAGCGGCACCTGCCCCGTCTGCAGCAACAGCAGCGACTCCCCGGAAAAAGACGAGAACGTTGTCAAGCCACCGAGGAAACCGGTGACAATCAACAGTCGGCTGTTAGTAGCTTCTGGATGGAGGTGAAACCAGACCAGGGCGAGGCCGATCAGGAAGCCGCCGACCACGTTGACCGCCAGCGTGCCCAGCGGGAAGCCGGCGACGACGACGCCGAGCCGCATCCCCGCTTGCCAGCGCAGCAGCGCCCCGAGCGAGGCGCCGAGCGCGACCGAAGCCGCCTGGAGCAGCGTCGAGGGCATGCGGTTCAGGCGCCGGCCGCGTTGCCCGAGACGATGCCCCAGCGGTGCAACGCCGCGTCGTCGCTGACGCGGGCATCGACCCAGCGGGCGCCTTCGGGCGTGGTTTCCTTCTTCCAGAACGGCGCCTCGGACTTGAGGTAGTCCATCAGGAACTCGCACGCCTGGAAGGCTTCGCCGCGGTGCATCGACGTGACCGCCACCAGCACGATCTGGTCGGCGATCTGCAGCGGGCCGACGCGGTGGACGACGCGGGCGGCGCGGATGTCGAAGCGGCGGAACGCCTCGTCGATCATCGCCTCGATGCTGCGCTCGGTCATGCCGGGGTAGTGCTCCAGCTCCATCGCGCTGATCGCGCCGGCGTCTGGCTGGCCGGCATGGCGGTCGCGCACGGTGCCGACGAAGGTGGCGATGGCGCCGACGCCTGCGTCACCCGCCCGCAGTGCGGCGACTTCGGCGGACAGGTCGAAATCCTCGGTCTGGATGGACACCCGCGGCGTGGTCGTCGCCATGGCTCAGCCTCCGGTGACGGGTGGGAAGAACGCGACCTCGGCGCTCGGCGTCAATGCAGCCGTCTCGGCGCACATCGTCTGGTCGAGCGCCGCCCGCAACGCACGGCCCCGCGCCAGCGCACCCGCGTAGGGTTCACCACGGGCGATGAGCTGGTCGCGCAACTGGCCGACGGTCAGCGGCGCGTCCAGCGCCAGGGTCTCGCCTGCGCCGAGGGACTCGCGCAGGGACGCGAAATACTTGATGTGGATCTGCATGGTCATCCTGCTTCAGTCCCGTTCAACCCAATTCACTCAGCGGCACGAACCGCACCGTCTCGCCGCGGGCGATCACCTGCCCCGCCGCGACATCGACCAGTCCGTCGGCCCACACTGCGGAGGTCAGCACACCGGAACTCTGGTTCGGGAACAGCGTGACACCGCCCTCGGCGTTGACCCGTGCGCGCAGGAACTCGCGGCGGCGGTCAGGTTTCGGCCAGTCGAAATCGGCACACAGCGGATAACTGCGCGGCGTCAAATCGGCCTCGGGCACCCCCTGCAGCCGCAGCAGCACCGGCCGCACCGTCAGCAGGAAGGTCACGAAACTCGACACCGGATTGCCCGGCAGACCGAGGAACCACGCTTCGCTGCCGTCCCCGCGCCGCACCGCGCCGAACGCCAGCGGCTTGCCGGGCTTCATCGCGATCTGCCAGAGGTCCAGCCGCCCTTCCGCCTGCACGGCGGGGCGCAGGTGGTCTTCCTCGCCCATCGAGACGCCGCCGGACGTGATGATCAGGTCGCAGCCGGCAGCCGCGGTGCGCAATGCCTCGCGGGTGGCGTCGAACCGGTCGGGGACGATGCCCAGATCCTGCACCTCGCAGCCCATCGCCTGCACGAGGCCGCGCAGCGTGTAGCGGTTGGAGTTGTAGATTGCGCCGGGGCGCATCTGTTCGGGCGCGACCTCGCCGGGCATCACCAGCTCGTCACCCGTCGAGAACACGGCCACACGCGGGCGGCGGGCCACCTGCAGCGTCGCGGCGCCGACCGAGGCGGCCAGCCCGAGCGCGGCGGGGGTCAGCCGCGTGCCGGCCGCGAGCACGACGGCACCGCGCTGCACGTCTTCGCCACATCGGCGGATCCACTGTCCCGCCGGTGGCACGAGATTGACGCGCACGCGGCCCAGCCCGTCGCCAATCACCGCGTCGCATTGCTCCTGCATCACGACGACATCGGCGCCGGGCGGAACGTGCGCCCCCGTGAAGATGCGCGCGGCTGTGCCCGGCTGCAGCGGCTGGCCAACGAC
>JBEEMX010000243.1:0-6407 GCA_041192465.1 Pseudomonadota bacterium
TGGTTCGGCAGCATCACACCGCCGGAGCCGACGCGGATCGTCGCCGTGCCGCCCGCGATGTAGCCGATCAGCACGGCGGTGGCGGAGCAGGCCAGCCCCGCCATGTTGTGGTGTTCGGCCAGCCAGTAGCGGCGGTAGCCCCAGCGTTCGGCGTGCTGCGCGAGGTCAAGGGCGTGGCGCAGCGCGGTCGCGGCATCACTGCCTTGGGCGATGGGGGCGAGGTCGAGGACGGAAACGGCGATCATGCAGCCATCTTCGCGCAATCCGCCTTCTCACGTTGTCCGCCATGGAACATCCCCGCCGTCCGACTTGTCCACAATGCGCCCGCCCACTGCGCACCTGCCTGTGCCGCTGGATCACGCCTGTGGATAACCGGGTCGAGGTGCTGATCCTGCAGCATCCGCTCGAAGGCTGCACCGGAGTCTGGCGCACAGCCAGTTATCCACAGGCGAGCAGTTCGACGCGGCCATGCTGGAGGACGGCTGCAGCGTGCTGCTCTACCCCGAGGCTGTGGATAACCATGGCCGCGCGATCCCGCTGTCCACGGCGCGTCCACGCCGCCTCGTCGTGCTCGACGGCACCTGGCGCAAGAGCCGCAAGCTGCTGCACCTGAACCTGGCCCTGCAGCGCCTCCCGCGGCTCGCGCTGGTGGCACCGCCGCCGTCGCAGTACACGATCCGCAAGGCGCACCGCCCGGACCAGTTATCCACACTCGAAGCCACCTGCCTTGCACTGGCGCAGCTCGAACAGGCGCCCACCCGCTATGCCCCGCTGCTGACCGCGTTCGGCGCGTTCATCGGCCACCTCGCGGCCACGGCCGAGACCGCAGAGGCTGCGTCAGCCGACAGTGGCGAGCGCGGCGACGAGGTCTGAGAACAGCGGACGGTCCGCCACCTGCGGTTGCAGGCAGGCATCGCGCACGCCAGCGAGCGACGTGCAGCGTGAATCGACCGAGTTATCCACAGCCGCCAGCAACTCCTCCAGCAGACACCCGAAGGCGCGCACCTCCAGCCGCTGCAGCGCCTGGGCCGTGGCGCGGTCCTCCGGGTCGAAGAACGACGCTGCGCCGAAGTCGCTGAGCAAGGCCCGGTCCACACCATTCCACAGGAGGTTGTGGCCGTAGAGATCGCCATGCACCAGGCCGCGGGCGTGCAGATGCGCCACGGCATCTGCCACTGAACGGATAATTATCAACAGCTTGTTCACAGGCAGTGAGAAACCATCCGGATAGACATCTCGGCTGCACGACTCGAAGTTCGGTGGCCCCGCCAGCGGCTGGAACGAGGGGTCGAGCAGCGGCAGCACCAGGCCGGGTGTGGCGCTGCTGGTCTGGCTGTGGATAACTCCTTCCACACCAACCAGCCCTGGGTGTCCCGCCGCCGCAAGGGTGGCCGCCATCTCGCTGTCCGGCAGGCCATCGCTGGTCATGGCACCCTTGAATAACTTCACCGCCACGGCTGTGGGTAACTGCCCCTCGCGGTGCCAATCCGCCTTGTGGATAACACCGGAGGCCCCTTCACCGAGAACGCTGTCCAGGCGCAGATGTTCGCAGGGTATTTGTGGAATACCGGAGCGATTTCCGCGCGCAGCCAGCCTGTGGAAAACTTGGTTTCCACCCACCGCCAGCCACGCCAGCCGGGGCAGGGACAACAGCCAGTCCGGCAGCGTCTGCAACTGGTTCGCCGCCAGCCGCAGCAGCGCGAGTTGTCCACAGGCGGACAGGTCGGGCAGGTGCGCCAGGCGGTTGCCGGCGAGCATCAGTTTCTCCAGCCGCGGACGCGCCCCGAGGCTGTCCGGCAGGGTCTCGACCGCGTTGTCGGTGAGGATCAGCCAGCGCAGCCGCGGGGGCAGGGACTCGGCCGGAACATGGGCAATCCGGTTCGCCTTGAAGCCCGCCATCTCTAGTTGTCCACAGCTTCCTAACACCCCTGGCAACGTGGTGAAGGCGTTGTCCGAACAGAAGACCACGCGCAGCCGGTGCAGCCGCGGCAGGTCGTCGGGCAATGTGGATAACTGGTTGCCCGAGAGGTTCAGGACTTCGAGCGTGTCGGCCAGATCGAAGACTTCGCGGGGCAGTTCGGTGAGTCCGCAGGCGAGGTCGAGGCGGCGGGCGCCCGCAAGGTCGCCGCGGCGCAGGGCGTTCAGGTCGTGCATGGCTCAGCGCAACAGCGGCCGGGACGCGACACGGCGCTCGATCTCGGCCTGCATGCGCTCGTAGGCCGGTGCGCCGATCTCGCCGTAGGTGGCCTTGAATTCGGCTTCGCTCAGGAACTCGGGCAGGTCGGCCACGCCGGGCATGAAGTCCTCGTCGGTCACGCCCTTGGCCAGCTCGGCCTGCAGGTGCCTGGCGCTGTGGGTGGCGATCTGGCCGAAGCGGGTGCCGGCGCGGTCGGCGGCGATGTCGTTGAAGCTGAAGCCGCTGCCGCCGCGCGAGTCGGAGATTTCCTTGTACAGCCCGATCGCGTCGGCCAGCCGCCCGCCGCCTTCGGCCGCCAGCACCGCCGAGACGAGGAAGTGCATCGAAAAGTCCTCCCGTCCGCGCAGCAGCACGGGGTGCGGCACCGGGTGCGCCCACTGCTTGGCGTCTTGCACGAAGCGCGACGGGCTTTGGCCGGTCGCGTAGAGCGCCAGCGCGATCAGGGCGGCGCGGTTTTCCTGGGCGGCGGCTTCGTCGGTGCTGCCGGCGGCGTCGGTGCGTTGCCGCGCCAGCTCGAACATCGGTGGCAACAGCGCGGCCAGCGGCACCGTGTCCTGCGCCTTGCGCACCAGCGGCACGAGCCGATCGACATAGGCCCGCAGCCGCTGCTGGTCACCCGGCGGCAGCATCACGGTGCGCAGGCCCTCCGGGCGCCAGACGTAGTCCAGCACGATCTCGGCCGGCTGCAGCGTCACCCGCTGCACCATGCCCATCACGGTCTGCACCGGCTCGGTGGCGCCATAGCGGGCCACGGCCTGCACCAGCAGCCAGCGCGCCAACCCCGCCGGCACCGGCACGCGGCCGATCTGCAGCCGCTCCAGTTCGGGCCAACCGGCGGTCTGGCGGACTTGCGCCTCGACGTTCAGCCAGTGGCCAAAGGGACTGCGTGGCCATTGCACGCTCAACTGCACCCGCGCGGACTGGTCGGCCAGCACCACGCGGCCAGCGCCATGCAGCAGGCGCCGGCTGGCGTCGTGGAGGACCAGATCCAGGTCGTGGCCGTCGGCGTGGAAGGTGCGGACCACCTCGCCTTCCTGCGGGTGCTTGCGCGGGTCGGCGGCGCTGACCAGATCCCGCACGCGGGCCACATCGGCGGCGGTCATCGCCGAGTCGCGTTCGACCAGGGGACGCTCGTTCAGCGCCAGCCAGACGACCAGAACGGCCGACAGCACAAGGGCCGCCACGGCGAGCAGCAGCAGCTTGAGGACAGTTTTCATGATGCGGCGCATCTTAGACGCCCGACCGACCCCGCCCCGCCACCGCGGCACCGGCAGGCGCGCCATACCGGCTACAGTCCCGGCAATTTCCAGGACTTCGCATCACGGTCTGCACGACCCTTTCCCATGGCGTCTACTTCCTCTCCCCGCAAGACCCCCTCTGCCCGCACGCGTGCGGCTGCCCGCCCGGTGGCGCCCGATCTCGTCGAAGCCGCGGTGGTGGTGCCGCCAGACGTGGTCGCCGAGCCTGCACCCACGGTCCCCGCGGCCCCCGCACCGGCACGCAAACGGGCACCCCGCAAGCCCAAGCCCGCCGAAGTGCTCGCGGAGGTGCCGGAAGTGGCCGTGCTGGCCGACACCGTGGTGGACACCGCGGCCGTCCCCGCCAAGAAGCCCAGCCGACGCGCACCGGCACGCAAGAAAGCGGCGCCAGCCGAAGCGCAGGCACCGGACACGCCCCTGGCAACGCACGCCGAACCCCTTCCCGTGCCAGCCCCTGTGGCGGAACCAGACCCTGCGCCGCGGCCCGAACCCGAGCCTGAACCCGCAGCCGAACCCGTGGTCGAAGTACCGCAGCCACCGCCCCCCGACCTGCGCCCGCTGCACAGCACCGTGGCGCTGCTGCGGGGGGTGCGCCACCAGTTGCAGTGGACGCCCGGTCGCGCGTGTCCCGCCGCGCTGGAGACCGCCGCACAGGCCCTCGGCCACCCCACCGACGCCGCCCCGCTGGTCAACGACCTGGCGCTGACGGAGCTGGTGCGGCTGGCCCGCGAGTGCCGCCACCCGCTGCAGGTCGAGGCGGCGGTGTGGGACTGGCTGGCCGAGGCCCGCGACATGCGCGCCCGCGTCGAGCACCTGGAGCGGCAACACCCCGCCGGCCCGCTCAGCCCTGGACTGGCCGCGCTGGTCCGCCACCCGCTGCGCCCTTACCAGGCGGAGGGCGCGCTCTACGCAGCCTGCGCCGGCCGCAGCCTGCTGGCCGATGACGCGGGCCTGGGCAAGACGGTGCAGGCCATCGCCGCGCTGTGCCTGATGGGCAAGAGCTTCGGGGCGGAGCGGGCGCTGGTGCTGTGTCCGCCCGAGCGGCTGGCGCACTGGCAAGCGCAGTGGCAGACCTGGGCCGGTGCCGACACGCCGGTCACCCCCGTGTTCGCCGATCTCGCCACCCTCGCGGATGCGCTCGGGCTGGAGGGCCTGCGCACGCTCGACGCCGACGTGGTGCTCATCGACGAACCCACCGATCCTGCCGCCTCGCCGTGGGCGCAGCCAGCCAGCCGCGCCTCGCTGCAACAACTCTCCAGCCCTTGGGCACTCGTGCTCGCCCGCTCGCCGCTGGAGGACCGCCCCGACGCATGGCAGGCCATGCTCGACTGGATCGATGATGGTCATTTCGGCGCCGGGGCGGCACTCCGGGGTGGGCACCTCGACGCGCTGGCGCCGTGGATGCTGCGCCGCTCGCGCACGCTGGTGCTGCGCCAGTTGCCGGAAACGGTCGAGCAGACGGCGCGGGTCGGACTCGCGCCAGAAGCCCGCACGCAGCACGACACGCTGCTCGGCCAGCTCCAGCGCGGCGTGCAACGCTGGCAGCGCAGCCAGTTCATCGGCAGCCGCGACCAGCGCGCACTGGTCCGGACGCTGCACACGCTGCGCCAGTGTGGCCAGGACGGCAAGTCAGGCGCCGCGCTGCAGGCCATCGACACGGCGCTGCAGTCCGCCGAGACCAAGGTGGTCGTGTTCAGCCAGTGGCCCGAGGCGCTGGAGCGGCTGGGGGCCGCACTGCAGGCCCGCGGCACCGACTTCCGCCACCTCGGCCCCGAGCTGGTGGGCGACGCCCGGCGGGCGCTGGTGGGCGAGTTCCAGCAGACGCCCGCGCTGCGCGTGCTGCTGTGCAGCGACGACGAGCGCGGCGGTCAGCTCGGTCTGCGCCACGCGGCCACGGCGATCGTTCACCTCGACCGTCCGTGGAACCCCGCGCTGTTGCTGCAGCGGCTCAGCCGCGTCCACCGCACCGACCGCGTGCGGCTGGTGGAGGTTCACCACCTGCTCGTGGACGACAGCATCGAGTCGCGGCTGGTGGACGCCCAGCAGGCCGACGCCGGGCACGACCGCTTCGTCGGTCTGGTCGAAGGGCCGAACGCCGAGGCATTCCTGGAAGGCGCCCGGCTGACGCGGTTCATGGGCGCGCTGGCGGCGCTGGTGGAGGCCCCTCGGAGTTGATGCCGATCACCGCCCCGCGGCCACGGGCTGCGGCACCGGAACAGGCACCTGTGTCATCAGGAACTGCTCAGCCAGCCGACCCAGTTCTGCGCTGCCGCAGGCCCGGCACAGGCTGAGCACCGCGCGGGCGTATTCGGGCGGGCCGAGCATGAGGTGGATGTCCACATCCTCGCCCATCTCGTGCATGAGCAGATCATGTTGGGCTCCTGAGTACACGGTTTGCCTTGCATGCGCCATGCCGGACAATTCGCCAACATCCGCACACGCCCGCTGCGTACCCCGTCACGCCCGGATCCGGCACGCACCACCCGCTGTCAGGGTAACTGCGGAGCTTGCCCGGCGATGGTCCGTTCGCTGCTAGGGACGCACCAGAACCGTGCTCCGCTCAGATCGCCTTGCGCAGGTTGGCCGGTGCGATCTTGAGGGCTTCGCGGTACTTGGCCACCGTGCGGCGCGCGACCTGGATGCCTTGCTCTTCCAGCATGGTGCTGAGCTGGCTGTCCGAGAGCGGCTTCTTCTGGTCCTCGGCCGCGACGAACTGCTTGATCAGCGCCCGCACCGCCGTGGACGACGCATTGCCGCCGGCCTCGGTGTTCAGCGACGACCCGAAGAAGTACTTCAGCTCGAAGGTGCCGAAGGGCGTGTTCATGTACTTGGCAGTGGTCACGCGCGAGATGGTCGATTCATGCAACCCCAGCTCGTCGGCGATCTCGCGCAGCACCAGCGGCTTCATGGCGATCTCGCCGTGGGTGAAGAAACCCTTCTGGCGCTCGACG
>JBEEMX010000244.1:0-5537 GCA_041192465.1 Pseudomonadota bacterium
CCTGCAAGGCCCGGACGGACTCGACCAGGGTCGGCGCATCGGAGCCGGAGCGCAGCAGCACCGGCAGCGGATTGCCCGCGGCCCCAGGCGGAATCACGGCCACCGCCAGATCGGCGTCCTCCTCGCCGCGCGAGGGCACGCGGATGGCCTGCGACAGCGAGGACCACAGTGTCGTGTTCGGCGTCTGCTTCCACGCGACCGCCAGACTGGGCTGGCTGCGCGTCCCGGCGAAGTAGGTGTGGTCCACCCGCAAACCGCCCACCACCGACAACCGGTCATCGATCCCGACCCAGCGGTCCTGTGCAAACAGGCGCCAGTCCAGCAGGCGCCGCCGCGCGGGCGTGAACTGCCCCAGGCCCTGGGTCTCGTTGTGGTCCACGTACAGGCGGGTACCCATCCCCCAGGTGATCTGGTGTGCCGGATCGACCGGCCGGAAGGCATGGGCGACCTCCACGTCCGCGGTCTGGCTATCGACGCTCTGCGAACCGCGCTCTTCGCCCGACTCGACGGCCACCATGCCCGAGACCGTGAGTTGTGCATGTTCTGCCAGCCGCCGTGTCAGCGTGCCGTGGGCATGGGCGCGGCGGAAGATCTGCGTGGTCGGCGACTGCAGCGCATAGGGCGGGACCACCACCGGCCGCAACCGTGTGTCGTTGACCTGCGAGTGCAGCACCTGCGCCTGCACGCTGACCTGGGTCTGCGCATCGACATCGCGGTCGTAGCGCAGCCCTGCGGTGCTGACCAGCGAGGCGTCGTTGGCGTCACCGCCACCGGGATCGGACGAGCGCCCGGTGCCATCGGCCTGCGCATACCAACGCCAGGCACCAGCATCCGCCGTGCCTGTGCTGCGGCTGCCGTGGAGCACCCCCGCCCCTTCGCTGCCCAATTCCACATCCAGCCGCGTGCCCAAGCTGTCCTGTGCCCGCTGGGTGATGATGTTGATGACGCCGTTGACCGCATTGGCGCCCCAGACCGCCCCGGCCGGTCCGCGAATGATCTCGATGCGCTCGATGTCGGCCAGCGGCACGCGCTGGGTTTCCCACATCACGCCGGAGAACAGCGGCGAGTAGATGCTCCGGCCATCGACCAGCACCTGCAGCTTGTTGGAAAACCGCCCAGCATCACCCCGCACGCCCACCGCCCAGCGCCCACCCGACAGCCGTGCCACGTCCACGCCCGGCGCCAGCCGCAACGCCTCGGGCAACGACCGCACGCCAGTGCGCAGGATGTCGTCGTGCGTGATCACGAACACGGCCGCGGCCACATCCCCCAGCCGGTCGCTGCCACGGCTGGCGCTGACGACCTCGACACGCATCAGATCCTCCAGCGACAACTCCGCCAACGCGCGCACGCCACTGGTGTTCTGTCCCAACACAGCAGGAGAAATCAGCGCGAGGCACGCCAGCGCGGTGAGCGTTCGGGTTGCTTGCATGTACATCCGAGGCCACTGGAGACCCCGCTCCAGGAGAGGTTCTCGCTCTTATCGGTTCCAGCAATGCCCGACTTGAGGTGTCACTTTCTGGCGCAACACCCGGCCCTGACCGGGTTAATGCCGACTGGTCCCGAACCGCGCCACACGGGTACACCATCAAACTGAACCCCTGTACCAGCCATGATCCAGACCGCTCACTCCGCCCAGCTCACCGCCCTCGCCTGCCTGCTCTCGGGCCTGCACACGCCCTGCGCCCTCGCCCAGACCGCGGCCCCCGACACCACGCTGGACACCGTCGTCGTCACTGGTTCGACCCGTGAGCACAAGCTCACCGACGTGCCCTACGCCATCACCTCGGTCGGCGCGGAAGCCCTGCGCAACAGCGGCCCGATGGTCAACCTGTCCGAGTCGATGGCCCGCGTGCCGGGGCTGGTGGTGGCGAATCGCAACAACTACGCGCAGGATCTGCAGATCAGCTCGCGCGGTTTCGGCGCCCGCGCCGGCTTCGGCGTGCGCGGACTGCGGCTCTACGCCGACGGCATTCCCGCGTCCATGCCCGACGGCCAAGGCCAGGTCGCCCATTTCGACCTCGCCGGCGCCGAGCGAGTCGAGGTGCTGCGCGGGCCGTTCTCGGCGCTGTACGGCAACGCGTCGGGTGGCGTGATCGCGCTGTTCTCGAAGCCGGTGCGCGAGCGGCAGTTCGGGGTCGGCATCGATGCGGGCAGCTTCGGCCTGCGCCAGGGCCGGATCTCGGTGGCAGCGCCGCTGGAAGACGGCTTCGACGTGTCAGCCAGCCTGTCCAAGCTGTCGATCGACGGCTTCCGGCCCCAGAGCGACGCCGACCGCCAGCTCGCCACCGCCCGCCTCGGCTGGAAAGGCGACCACGACCGCGTGACCGTCACCGTCAGCGACCAGAACCAGACCGCGGACGACCCGCTCGGCCTGACCCGCGCCCAGTTCGACGCCAACCCGGACCAGACCACGCCGGAAGCCGCCCAGTACGGCACCCGCAAGGCCATCCGCCAGACCCAGGCCGGCGCGGGCTGGACGCACCAGTTCACCGACGCCGGCCCGCTCACCCACACGCAGCTCACGGGCTACACCGGCTCGCGCGGCGTGATGCAGTTCCTCGCGATTGCACCGGCCACGCAGGCCAATGTCCGCCACGGCGGCGGCCTGGTCGATTTCGACCGCAAGTACCACGGCGCCGACGCCCGCGCCCTCTGGCACTGGGACACGGTCGATCTCGCCACCGGCGTCAACGTCGAGAAGCAGCTCGACGACCGCCGCGGCTACAACAACTACACCGGCACGGCCGCCGCCCCGACCGCGCTCGGTGTCCAGGGCACGCTGCGCCGCAACGAAACCAACCGCGCCGACACCCGCGAAGCCTATGCACAGGCCGACTGGGCACTGGCACCCGACTGGCAAGCCAGCCTTGGCGTGCGCAGCGGCCGGGTCCGGATGCGCGTGAACGACGCCTACCAGAGCAACGGCGACGACTCCGGCACGCTGGACTACCGCTATACCAATCCGGTCGCCGGCCTGCGCTGGCGCGCCAGTTCGGCACTGACGCTGCACACCGCCGCATCACGGGGCCACGAATCGCCCACCCTTGGTGAACTCGCCTACCGCCCCGATGGCAACAGCGGCTTCAACACCGACTTGCAGGCGCAAACCAGCCGCCAAGTCGAACTCGGTGCCAAGTGGCGCGAAGGCGGCGTGTCGCTGGATGCCACGGTGTTCCGCATCGACACCGACCAGGAAATTGGCGTGGCGACCAACGCGGGCGGGCGCTCCTCGTTCCGCAACGTCGGCCGCACCGAACGCTTTGGCGCAGAACTGGCCGCCGGTTGGCGCGTCCAACCGGGCCTGCGCGCGCAACTGGCACTGACGTTGCTGCAGGCGCAATACGCCGACGATTTCCGCACCTGCACCGCCATCCCCTGCACGCTCACCGCCGCGGCCAACACCACCACCGTCCCCGCCGGCAACCGCATCGCCGGCACCCAGCCCGCCTCCGCCTACGCTGAACTCGCCTGGACCACGCCGTGGAGCGCGGATGCCGAAACCACCATCGAGTGGCGCGCCCAGGGCCGCACCGCGGTCAACGACACCAATGCGGACTACGCCGGCGGCTACGGCCTGTTCAACCTGCGCTACAGCCACCGGTGGATGGTCGATGAGGCCGGTTCGCTGCAGTTGCTGGCCCGCGTGGACAACGTGACCGGCCGCCGCGTCGTCGGCAGCGTCATCGTCAACGATGCCAACGGCCGCTACCTGGAACCCGGTGCGCCGCGCAGTGCGCTGGTGTCGCTGCGTTACCTCCGGCGCTTCTGAACGGGAGAACTGCCATGCGTGTCCGCCCCCTGATCGCCGTGCTGCTGACGCTGTGGTTCGTCCACGCCACGGCGGCGCCCTCGCCAGACCTGTTCGAAGGCGACCCCTACCAATCGCACCCCTGGGTGGACATGCGCAAGGCCTACCTCGGCGCCGACGCGAAGACCGTGTTCGACGCGCGGGTGCAGGTGCGCGGCCCGGCGTTTGCGGAAGATCCGATGAACGTGCCGATCACGGTGTCGGTGCAGGATCTGCCTGGCGTGGACCGCATCGTCGTGCTGGTCGATCGCAACCCGATCCGCAAGGTGCTGGAGTACCAGCCGATGAGCGCACTGCCGAGCGTGTCGTTCCGCTTCAAGCTGGAGCAGGCCAGCCCCGTGCGTGCGGCGGCCCGGACGGCGGACGGTGTGTGGCACATCGGCGGCACGCTGGTGGACTCGACCGGCGGCGGCTGCACCGTGGCCGGTGCGACACGCAAGGACGGTTCGTGGACGCAGACGCTTGGCCTCGTCAGCGCCCGGGTGTTCGACGCGACGCCGATTCCGGGCGAAGCGACGGCGGCGGTCGGTTCAGGTTCCCGGTTGCGGCTGAAGGTGATGCACCCGATGGACACCGGGCTGGTGGGTGGCATCCCGGCCTTCTACGTCAACCGACTGTCGGTGCGCGACGGACAGGACAAGGAGCTGCTGCGCCTGCAGACCTTCGAGCCGGTCAGCGAAAACCCGGTCTTCTCGTTCGACTTTCCCGCCAAGCCCACCGGCCCGCTGCGGCTGGTCGGCACGGACAACAACGGCAACCGCATCGATGCCCGAATGGAGTGAGGGAGCGCCCACATGACGAAACCCGCCCCTGTCTGGCTCCAGACCTTCGTGCTGGCCGTGGTGCTGACCCTGCTGGCGGCTGTGCCGGCGCTGGTGTTCGCCGAGCCACCCCAGGTGGACCTCGCCCGCTTCGACCACGGCCTGAGTGCCCGGGCATTGGCCGAGGGCGTGTACGTGGTCGAAGGCACCAACGACGACTTCACGCTAGCCAACGGCTGCAACATCATCAACACCGGCTTCATCACCACGGGTGCGGGCGTCGTCGTGGTCAACACCGGCCCGAGCCGGCGCTACGGCGAGCAGTTGCGCCGGTTGATCGCCCGCACGACGACGGAGCCGGTGGTGCAGGTGGTGCATCTGAACCTCCACCCCGACTACTTCCTCGGCAACCAGGGCTTCGCCGACGTGCCACGCTCGGCCACCCCGGTCACCCGCGCCGGCATCGCCCGCGAGTCCGCCAGCTACGAGACCAACCTGTACCGGCTCTGCGGCGACTGGATGCTCGGCACCGAGACTGTGGCCCCCGACCGCGACACGCCCGCCGCGCATGCGACGGGCGGTGGCGTCTGGCAGGTCGGCGCGCGCACCTTCGAGCTGCGCGAGTTCAGCGGCCACACGGCGTCCGACCTCGTGCTGATCGACCGGACGAGTGGCGTGGCCTTCGTCGGCGGGCTGGTGTTCGTGCAGCGCATCCCGACGACACCGCATGCACAGGTCGCTCCCTGGCTGAAGAGCCTCGACGCGCTGGATCGCCTGAACCTGCGCACGCTGGTGCCGAGCCACGGGCCGGTGCAGACGACACCCGAAGGCGCCCGCGACGGCATCGCGCAGACGCGGCGTTACCTGCAGTGGCTCGACCGGCAGTTCAGCGACTGGGCACGCCAGGGGCTGGAGATGAACGAGGTGCTGCGGGCGCCGGTGCCGGCCGAGTTCCGGGGCTGGGC
>JBEEMX010000245.1:0-5519 GCA_041192465.1 Pseudomonadota bacterium
GATTCCAGCGCGGCTTTTTCGATCAGAACGATATCGCGAACCGTGAGCGATGCCAGCATGGCCTCACCCGGTCCTGATCAGAATACGCCGCCGAAGGCTTTGGTTAGCAGATACCAACTTGTGGAAGCGCCTTCAGTGGCCGAAAGTGGCAGCCCAATTGGGTATTTGGCAATGCCTTTATCTTTGATCGCTTTTGCAGCAGCCACCAGTTCATCAAGTGTCTTGGGCATTGCGGTTACACCCGCATCAGCCGCTTGGGCTGCCGCAAGGGCGATGGAGCCGAACAGGCCGAGGTCATCGTTGAAGTTGATCAGCCCTTGCAGGTAGTAGGCATAGTCGCCGGCGGGGCTGGTCGGGTGCAGCTTCAGGAAGCGTTCGACCACGGCCAGCGCGCGGGCTTTCTCCTGCTGCTTGTAGAGGAGGTAGGCTTGTTCGAGCTGTGCCTGCTGTGACAGCAGGGTGCCGGCGGCCCGACCTTCGATGCGCTCGTAGAGCTTGATTGCACGGTCGTTGGCGCCGTTGGACGCTTCCTCCCGTGCCTCTTCGTACAATTTGGCAATGCTCTTGCCGTCATCGACGTTTTTGGGCTCCGACGCGCAGCCGCCCAGTTGACAGGCCAAGGCCACCCCGAGCACGAGGGAGGCGAGGCGCAGAGCCGGTGTCGGGCAGGGCTTGAACATGGTGGTCATGGGCCGGACCCGCAGGTCGGGCCAGATTGGATACAGAGCGTGAATTATATGAACGGGCCCCAGGGCCAGCATGAAGCTTCGGAAGTTGTCGAGTACATCGAGGGCGAGATTGAGGTGGAGTCCCGCCGGGCCGAGGTTGATCGGGCCTCGCATGGCCTGCGGCTGGACAAGTGGCTGGTGGATCTTGCGCCGGAGTTTTCGCGCAGCCACCTGCAGCAGCTCATCGATGCAGGGCATGTCCGCAGTGCCGGGCAGGTGCTGACCAGCGCGTCGCGCAAGGTGGGCGCCGGGCAGATCATCGAGGTGGCATTGCAACCCACGGCGCAGAGCAGCGCCTTCCGCGCCGAGCCGATCCCGCTGGACATCGTGTTCGAGGACGCCACGCTGATGGTGGTTCACAAGCCGGCCGGCCTGGTCGTCCATCCGGCGGCGGGGCACTGGTCGGGCACGCTGCTCAACGGCTTGCTGGCGCACCACGCTGGCGCGGCGTCGCTGGCGCGGGCGGGCATCGTTCACCGGCTCGACAAGGACACCTCGGGCCTGATGGTCGTGGCCAAGACGCAACTGGCGCAGACGGCGCTGACCCGCGCCATCGCCGCCCACGAGGTGAAGCGCGAGTACCTGGCGCTGGTCCACGGGCTGGTCGATGCGGAGCCGTTCACCATCGAGGCGCCGATCGGGCGTGACCCGGTGTCGCGCATCAAGATGGCGGTCGTGACCAATGGCAAGCCGGCGCGCACCGACGTGACCTGCCTCGCGGTGCGGGATTTCGGCCCGTCGCCGCAGGCGGGGCGGGTGAGCGCGGTGCGCTGCAAGCTGCACACCGGGCGCACGCACCAGATCCGCGTCCACTTGGCGCGGCGCGGGCATCCGCTGCTGGGAGACGGCGTGTACGGCGGCAAGCCTGCGCTGGGCGTGACCCGGCAGGCACTGCACGCCACGCACCTCGGGCTGGCGCACCCGCTCACCGGCGAGTGGCTGTTGTTCGATCGGGCGTTGCCGGCGGATCTGGCGACCGCCTGGAAGCAGGTCACGAAGGGCTGAAAGGGATTGGTTGTGCGGGCAGGGTGCATGGCAAGCCGTTCAACGCTAGAATGTGGTCCAATCCATCAGGAACGCGCCCTGCGCCTGCGTCCTGCGAGTCTCGGCCTTCACTTGGTCCGGGCAACCACCCGAAACCCGACAGCGATCCTCCCCAGACGGGCTGCCCATGGCGGCGAGCCGGTCCGGTCCGCCCAGGTATCAGACCGAATCCATGAATACACGGGATGCCAAACGCGTCCTCGAAACCGCACTCATCTGTGCGCACCAGCCTTTGCCGGTCCGCGAACTCCGGCATCTGTTTGATGGCGCGGTGAGCGCAGACAGTGTGCGCATGTTGCTGGACGAGCTGGTACTGGACTGGCAAGGGCGTGGTGTCGAGCTGGTGTGCGTGGCGAGTGGCTGGCGGTTCCAGAGTCGCCCGGAGATGCGTGTCCATCTGGACCGGCTGTATCCGGACAAACCCGCACGCTATTCGCGCGCCACGATGGAGACCTTGTCCATCGTGGCCTACCGACAACCCGTCACCCGTGGTGACATCGAAGACATCCGTGGCGTGACGGTCAGCACGCAGATCGTCCGGCAGCTCGAAGAGCGTGGCTGGATCGAGGTGATCGGGCACCGCGAGGGCCCTGGGCGTCCGGCGCTGTACGCGACGACCCGACAATTTATGGACGATCTGGGCCTGAAATCCCTGGATCAACTGCCATCCCTGGAATTTCTCCCCGAGGCCTGAGGCCGAACGCATGAACGAACATCAAGACACCGCTGACCAGACTGGCGCCGACGCCACTGCAGAGACGCCCGAGGCCCCGAAGAAGCGCCGCGCCCCCCGCAAGACGGCCGTGGCCGCTGCGCCTCAGGTGGAGGCGGTGACGTCCGACGCTGCTGCGGCGACCGACGCTCCGGCTCCGGTGGTCAAGAAGCCCCGTGCCCCGCGCAAGACTGCTGTGGCCGTAACCGACGCCATCAGCACCGTGGCTCCCGCCTCCGCTCCGGTGGACGTGCAGGAACCCGCGGCGCCGGCGCCACGCCCGTCCCGCAGCCGCAAGAAGGAAGCACTGGACACCCCCGCTGCCGAGGCGCCCGCCGCTGCAGTGCCGGCTCCCGCGGTCGAGGCTGCGCCGGTGGTGGCACAGGCACCCGCTGCTGCCGCTGACACCCCCGCGGCTGATGAAGCCAGCGCCCCCCGCCGCCGCGAGCGCGACCGCCAGCGCCGCAAGGAACGCCGCGGCCCACGCGAGGATGGCGCCGGATTCCCCCCCGCCGCTGCCTTGGCAGGGGCTGACGCCGCGGGCGACGAAGAATTCGAGGTCATCGTGGTCAGTGGTGGCGACGACGACGAGCCCGTCGATGCCGGGACGCTGTTCGCCGAGGTCGTCTCGGGCGACTACGACGCGGAAGTGGCGCCCGACGCCGACGACGAGCTGGTCGATCCGGGCAAGCGCGTGCTGCGTCCCGAACCCGAGGCGCCCAAGCTGCACAAGGTGCTGGCCCAGGCCGGCATCGGCTCGCGCCGCGAGATGGAGCAACTGATCCAGGACGGGCAGGTCTCCGTCAATGGTGAGGCTGCCCACATCGGCATGCGGATCGCCCAGGGCGACCAGATCCGCATCGCTGGCCGTCCGATCAAGGTGCGCATCGCACCGCCGCCGGCCCGCGTGCTGGCGTACCACAAGGAAGTCGGCGAAGTCGTCACGCACCACGACCCCGAAGGCCGCCCGACCGTGTTCCGCCGCCTGCCCCGCCTGCACACCGGCAAGTGGCTGTCGGTGGGTCGCCTGGACATCAACACCGAAGGCTTGCTGCTGTTCACCAACTCCGGTGATCTGGCCAACCAGTTGATGCACCCGCGCTTCGGCGTGGAGCGCGAGTACGCCGTGCGCGTGCTGGGTTCGCTGGCAACCGAACAGCGCGCCCGCCTGCTGGACGGCGTGGACATCGAGGGCCAGAAAGCGGCCTTCAAGTCGATCGAGGACGGCGGCGGCGAGGGCACCAACCGCTGGTACCGCGTCGTCATCACCGAAGGCCGCAATCGCGAAGTGCGCAAGCTGTTCGACAAGGTGGGTCTGGCGGTCAGCCGGCTGATCCGCATCCGTTACGGCACGGTGGTGCTGCCCCGCGGCCTCAAGCGCGGTGTGTGGGTCGAGCTGGACGACCAGGATGTGCGCACGATCCGCACCCTGGCCAGCCCGGACCAGCCACCGGCCCGCGTGGCGCCGAACGATGGCCCGCGTGGTGCCCGGCCCCAGAAGGGGCGCGGACAGGACCGCCCGGAGCGCAGTGCCGAGCCGCGTGCCAACGACCGTGGAGGGCGTGGTGGCGAGCCGCGCGCCGAGCGCGATCCGCAGGCGCCGCGTGGCAAGGGTGCGCAGCATGGCGGTGACCGCGGCCAAGACCGGGGGGATCGCCAGGGTGGGCGTCCGGGTGGTCAGGGTGGTGGTGCGCCGCAAGGCCAGCAGAACCGTCCGCCGCGTGGCCCGCGGCAGGATGGGCCGCCGCAGGGTGGTGGTGGCTATGGCAACCAGGGCGGAGGCCGTGCGCCGCGCAATGACGGCGACGATCCGCTGCACATCCCGAATCCGCTGGAACAGACCTTCGACAAACGCTTCGTCTCCGGCTCCAAGCGCATCACGACCGGCTTCGGCCGGCCGACCGAAGAGCCGACGCCGGGCGGCAATGGCGGCGGTAACCGCAAGGGCGAGCCGCGCCAGCCGGACCCGATGGAGACCTCGGTGGGCTACATCGGCGCCGAGGCTTACTTCACCCGTCCGGGCGGCGGTAACAACAAGGGCCGTGGCGGTCGTCGGCGCTGAAAGTTCGACGCGCTTCAACGCTAGAATGCCGGGTTTTCCCCGGCTTCGACCCCCATTCGACCGACTTCATCCTCTCTATTGCAAGGAAACCATTTCATGACCATCGAACGCACCCTGTCCATCATCAAGCCTGACGCCGTCGCCAAGAACGTCATCGGCCAGATCTACGCCCGTTTCGAAGGTGCCGGCCTGAAGATCGCTGCTGCCAAGCTGGTGCAACTGTCGCGCGCTGATGCCGAGCAGTTCTATGGTGTCCACAAGGCCCGCCCGTTCTTCAACGACCTGGTGAACTTCATGATCTCCGGTCCCGTGATGATTCAGGCGCTGGAAGGCGAAAACGCCATCCTGAAGAACCGCGAACTGATGGGCGCCACCGACCCGAAGAAGGCTGAGGCCGGCACCATCCGCGCCGACTTCGCCGATTCGATCGATGCCAATGCCGTCCACGGCTCCGATGCTGCGGAAACTGCTGCTGTCGAAATCGCGTTTTTCTTCCCCGGCATGAACGTCTACGGCCGCTGATCTGCACCATGACGGACGCGGTCAACCTGCTCGATTTCGACCTTGAGGGGCTGGCCGCGCATTGCGAACGGCTGGGCGAGAAGCGTTTCCGCGCCGTCCAGTTGTTCCGGTGGATCCACCAGCGCGGTGCGCGCGATTTTGACCAGATGAGTGATCTGGCCAAGTCGCTGCGCTCCAAGCTTGCCGGCGGCTCGGTCCTCTGCCCGCTGCCGATCTTGTCCGAACACCGCTCCGCCGACGGCACGGTCAAGTGGCTGTTCGACGTGGGGGCGGGTGATGCGGTCGAGACCGTCTTCATTCCCGAGGAGGGCCGCGGCACGTTGTGCATCTCGTCGCAGGCGGGCTGCGCGGTGGGCTGTCGTTTCTGCTCCACCGGCCACCAGGGTTTTTCCCGCAACCTGAGCACCGGCGAGATCCTGGCGCAGCTCTGGTATGCCGAACACACGCTGCG
>JBEEMX010000246.1:0-9054 GCA_041192465.1 Pseudomonadota bacterium
ACCAGCGTCAGTCCGGCATCGGCCACCAGCCGGGCCACTTCGTCGAACCGCTGCGGATGGCGCGGCACCAGCAACAACAGCGGCTGCGGCTGCGCAGCAGCGGCAGCTGCTCGGCGGTCCAGCAACGCGCGCCAGGCCGCGAGCAGCGGCGCATCCTCGCCCTCACGCCAACTGGCCGCCAGCACCACGGGGCGCGACAGGCCTGCGCTCCAGCTTTCCCCCGCAGCCAGCAGTTCGGGCGAGGGACGCTGATCGAACTTGATGTTGCCCATGACCTGCACATCGGTAACGCCTGCCTGTCGCAACCGCTGCGCGTCGGCCTCCGTCTGCGCCAATGCCTGTGCCAGCGACGCAGCGGCAGGCCGCAGCAACGCATCAAATCGCAGCGACTGGCGCAGACTCTTGTCGGACAGCCGCGCATTCGCCAGCACCACAGGCACCCCTGCCCGATGCGCCTCGTGCAGCAGCTGCGGCCAGACCTCGGTCTCCATCAGGATGCCCATGACCGGCCGGTGTCGGCGAAAAAACCGCTGCACTGCGCTCGGTGTGTCCAGCGGCAGCCAGCACTGGAAATCACCAGGACGAAGCAGCAATTCGCCGGCAGCACGCCCGGTGGCCGTCCCGTGGGTCAGCAGCAGGCGGACATCCGGCCACAGCATGCGCAAGGCACGCACCAGCGGTTCGGCGGCCCGCGTTTCACCGAGTGACACCGCGTGCAACCAGACCGCGCCCGGTGCCGTCATCGGCGCGTAACCGAGCCGTTCGGACATCGCGGTCCCGTAGAGCGGCTCGCGCCGCGCCCGCCGCCACAGCCGCAGCAGCAGCAAGGGCACCAGCAAGCGCATGAACCATCCGTAAGCGCCGAGCGCCAGCCGTTGCTTCAGCGTCAGCGTCAAGGGGCCACTCCGCGTGCGTGCGCCACGGTCTGCCAAGCCGACGCGACAGCGTCCAGCGCAGGCACATCGGCACCACCGACACTCACCTGGTGCGCGTGGCCATGCTCGGGCATCGGACCGGTCCGCCAGGCGGTCGGAAAGTTGTAGAGCTGCACATGCGGCAGATCGAGCGCCACTGCGAGGTGCGACAACCCGCTGTCCACGCCCACGACCCCTTGCGCAGCGCCCATCTGATCGACTAGCGCATCCAGCCCCATGCGCGGCCAGAGGTCGCAGGACGCGGGGCCGATGCCTGTGGCGATCCGCTCGGCGCGCCGGGCCTCTTCTTCACTGGCCTGCGGCATGGCAATGCGCCAGCCACGCTGCACCAGTGACCGACCGAACGCAACCCAGTGCGCCTCGGGCCAGAGCTTGTCGTCACGGGAGGTGCCATGCACGAACACCAGCGTGCGGGACTGCGGCGGTGGTTCCCCCGCAGCGCGCAGACCGAATCGCGGCGGTCCGCTCACGGCATAGCCCAGCGCCTCGGCTGCCATGTGCCGAGAACGATCAACAACGTGGATGTGCGGCTCCAGCGTGATCGCCCGGTCGGCCAGCCAGCGTGTCGGCGCCTCCCAGCCCGAGCCATCCGTGCGGTTGCCCAGTGCGTAGCGCAGCCCGCCCGGAACCATCAACGCCTGTCGAGCCACCAGGGCAGACTTGGTCAAGCCCTGCAGATCGAGCACGGCGTCATAGCAATGCCGCTGCAACCGCGCACGGAAAGCCTGCTTCTCGCGCCGCACGTCCGACGTCCACCAACGCTTGCGCCAGCGCCGCTGGGCGCAGTCGATCACCTCGTCGATCCCCTCGACCCGACGCACCAGCGGCGCAAAACCGGGTTCGACCACCCAATCAACGCACACACCCGGCAATGCCGCACGCACATCCGCGACCACCGGCATGGCATGGATCACATCGCCCAGGGACGAGAGCTTGACGATCAGGACACGCCGCACGTTCAACCGGAACCGCCCGCCGTCAGTGCGCAGACGTCTGCACTTGGGCTTCCGGCATCACCTTGCGCAGCGCGGCCATGAAGTCGTGCTCGATGCGCGCCAGTGCCTCGGCGGTGTGGCCCTCGAAACGCAGCACCAGCACTGGCGTGGTGTTGGACGCACGGATCAGGCCGAAACCGTCGGGATAGTCGCCACGCAGTCCGTCGATGGTGCCGATCTCGGCGCCAGGAAAGTCGGCTTGCGCGATGAGCTGGTCCACGATCGCATGCTGGTTGCCAGCGGGCACGGCGACGTTCAGCTCGGGCGTGCTGAAGCTGGTCGGCAGCGCCTTGAGCACCGCGCTCGGATCTTCGAAGCGCGACAGGATCTCCAGCAGACGCCCGGCGGTGTACATCGCGTCATCAAAGCCGTACCAGCGCTCACCGAAGAAGATGTGGCCACTCATCTCGCCGGCCAGCGGTGCGCCGGTTTCGCGCAGCTTGGCCTTCATCAGCGAGTGGCCGGTTTTCCACATCATCGGCACGCCGCCAGCGGCGCGAATGCCCACCGGCAGGCGCTGCGAGCACTTCACGTCGTAAATGATCAGGCCGTTGGGGTTGCGCGTCAGGATGTCCTGCGCGAACAGCAGCATCTGGCGATCTGGAAAGATGATTTCGCCGTCCTTGGTCACCAGGCCCAATCGATCGCCGTCGCCGTCGAAAGCCAGCCCGAGTTCGAACTCGGTGGCGTGGACAACCTTGATCAGATCGGCAAGGTTTTCCAGCTTCGAGGGGTCCGGGTGGTGGTTCGGGAAGTCACCGTCCACACGGCTGTACAGCTCGACCACTTCGCAGCCCAGTGCCTTGAGGATGCCGGGAGACGACGCACCGGGAATGCCGTTGCCAGAGTCCACGACGATCTTCATGGGCCGCGCCAGCTTGCAGTCGCCGGTGATGCGGGCGGTGTACTCGGGCAGGATGTCGAGCGTGGAGATGCGGCCCGGCGCGGATACCGTGCTGTAGGTCTCGGACTCCATGCGAACGCGCAGGCCCTGGATCGTGTCGCCATAGATGGCCACGCGTCCTTGGGGTTGTGGCTGCCGGTCACCTGGATGCCGCTGCGGCAACCGATGTCGCCACGGGTTGCGGCCACGTAGTACAGCATCGGCGTGGTCACCGCGCCCAGATCGATCACGTCCAGGCCGGTCGACGCCAAGCCACGCATCAGGGCGGCGCTCAGATCCGGACCGGACACGCGGCCGTCACGGCCAACTGCCACCGCACGCTCGCCCAAGGCCTGCGCCTCGGTGCCAAAAGCCCGGCCCAAGTGCTCCGCAAATTCGACGTCCAGCGCCTGCCCGACGATGCCGCGGATGTCATAGGCCTTGAAGGCGGAAGCGATCACTTGCATAAAGAGAAATCCTAGTTCGATAGAAACCCGCGCATTGTAGGCAGCAGAAGAATGGCGGCACAAAAACAAAATGCCCGTTCACCATGAATGAACGGGCATTTCTAAAACCAATTTGGCGGAGTGGACGGGACTCGAACCCGCGACCCCCGGCGTGACAGGCCGGTATTCTAACCAACTGAACTACCACTCCGCAGTGGTGCAAACCATCGAAAATTCGAACCCCTGTAACGACCGTGAAAGGGTCGTGTCCTAGGCCTCTAGACGAAGGAGTCAACAGGGGTGACCCTAAAACCGAATGCAAAACGTGGCGGAGTGGACGGGACTCGAACCCGCGACCCCCGGCGTGACAGGCCGGTATTCTAACCAACTGAACTACCACTCCGCAGTGGTGCAAACCATCGAAACGACCGTGAAAGGGTCGTGTCCTAGGCCTCTAGACGAAGGAGTCTCAGGAAACACTGAATTTGGTGGAGGTAAGCGGGATCGAACCGCTGACCTCTTGCATGCCATGCAAGCGCTCTCCCAGCTGAGCTATACCCCCAAATGGTGGCGGAGTGGACGGGACTCGAACCCGCGACCCCCGGCGTGACAGGCCGGTATTCTAACCAACTGAACTACCACTCCGCAGTGGCGACTCCTAGGGGATTCGAACCCCTGTAACGACCGTGAAAGGGTCGTGTCCTAGGCCTCTAGACGAAGGAGTCTTCAAACTTTTTCGATGAACCGCGAAGCGCTTTGATGGTGGAGGTAAGCGGGATCGAACCGCTGACCTCTTGCATGCCATGCAAGCGCTCTCCCAGCTGAGCTATACCCCCGACATTTGACTGCCTCTGGCGCTTCGTTGTTCAAGCGAGAACGCGATTATGAAAGGAATTCAGATACCTTGCAAGCGTTCGAGCACGGTATTTTTATCGAACAGGGCCAGCACGGCATCGACCGGTGGCGTCTGGGTCCGTGCGCACACCAGCACCCGCAGCGGGATTGCCAGTTGGGGCATCTTCACCTTCAGCTCGCCAATGGTCTGCTTGATGGCCTGGCTGATCGACGGCGCGTCCCAGCTCGGCAGCTCGGCGAGCCGATCGCGCAGCGCGATGAGCGCCGGGCGCGACACGTCGTTGACATGCTGCGCCAGATCCGCGTCGCTCGGCTGCACATCGACGAAGTAGACCGACAGCCAGTCGGCCAGCTCGACTGTCGTGCTGCAGCGGTCCTTGAACAAGGCGCACATCGCCGCCAGCCGTTCGTCGGCCGCCACGGTCAGACCCCGGCTGGCGAATTGCGTGGCCACCAGATCCGCCAGCACCACGTTGTCGCAGATCTTCATGTGCTGCGCATTCACCCAGCGCAGCTTGGCCTCGTCGAACTGCGCAGCGCTGCGGCCAAGGTGGTCGAGGTTGAACCACTCGACCAGCTGCTCGCGGCTGAAGATCTCGTCGTCGCCATGGCTCCAGCCCAGCCGGGCAAGGTAGTTCACCACGCCGTCGGCCAGATAGCCTTCGTCGCGGTACTGCGTCACCGGCTTGGCCCCATGGCGCTTGCTCATCTTCTCGCCCTGCTCGTTCAGCACGGTCGGCAAGTGGGCGTAGACCGGCGGCTCCACACAGAGCGCACGGAAGACGTGGATCTGGCGCGGCGTGTTGTTGACGTGGTCGTCACCGCGGATCACGTGGGTGATCCGCATGTCGATGTCGTCCACCACGACGCAGAAGTTGTAGGTCGGCGTCCCGTCCGGGCGGGCGATGACCAGATCGTCCAGCTCGTCGTTGCTGATCTCGATGCGGCCCTTGACCTTGTCGTCCCAGACCACCGAACCGCCCTGCGGCGTCTTGAAGCGCAGCACCGGCTTCACGCCCTCCGGCACCGGCGGCAGCACCTTCCCCGGCTCCGGCCGCCAGGTGCCGTCGTAGCGCGGCTTTTCCTTGTTGGCCATCTGCCGTTCGCGCAGCGCGTCCAGCTCCGCCATGGCCATGTAGCAGGGATAGACCCAGCCCTCGGCCACCAGTTGCGCCAGCACTGCCTTGTAGCGGTCCATGCGCTGCATCTGGAAGAACGGGCCTTCGTCGTGGTCCAGGCCGAGCCATTTCATGCCTTCGACGATCACATCGACCGCCGCCTGCGAGGACCGCTCGACATCGGTGTCCTCGATGCGCAGCACGAAGATGCCCCCCGTGGCGCGCGCCCACGCCCATGGATAGAGCGCCGAGCGGATGTTGCCCAGGTGGATGAAGCCGGTCGGGGACGGCGCGAAACGGGTGCGAACTTGGGTCATGGTGTCAGATCAGCGCGAGGCCGCGTGCAAGGTCGGTCTTCAGGTCTTCGACATGCTCCAGCCCGACAGCGACGCGGACCATCCCCTGCGTGATGCCGGCGGCCAGGCGCTGCGCTTCGGTGAGCCGTCCGTGCGAGGTGCTCGACGGGTGGGTGATGGTGGTCTTGGTGTCGCCGAGGTTGGACGTGATCGAGCAGATCCGCGTCGCGTCGATCACCGCGAAGGCGTTGGCACGGGCCTGCTCGGGCGTGTCGCCACGCGCGACGAAGCTGACCACCGCGCCGCCATTGCCGCTCTGCTGCGCCATGGCCAAGGCGTGTTGCGGGTGCGACGGCAGACCGGGGTAGAACACGCGCGCCACCTGCGGCTGGGCTTCCAGCCACTCCGCCAGTTTCAGCGCCCGCGCGCCCTGCGCCTCCATGCGGATCGACAGCGTTTCCAGCCCCTTCAGTACCACCCAGGCATTGAACGGCGACAGGCACATCCCCGCCGAGCGCATCACCGCCATGAACGGCCCGTCGATCAGCGCCGCCGGCCCGCAGACCGCACCAGCGATGACGCGGCCCTGCCCGTCCAGGTACTTGGTGCCCGAATGGATGATGAGATCGGCGCCCAGATCGGCCGGCCGCTGCAGCGCCGGCGAGCAGAAGCAGTTGTCCACCGCCAGCAGCGCACCCGCGGCATGCGCGATGTCGGCCAGCGCGCGGATGTCGCAGACCTCGGTCAGCGGGTTGCTCGGCGTCTCGGCGAAGAGCAGTTTGGTGTTCGGCTGGATCGCCGCCTGCCACTCGGCAGGGTCCGTCTGCGAAACGAACGTGGTCAACACGCCGAACTTGCCGAACTCGCCCTGCAGCAGCTTGATGGTCGAGCCGAATACGCTCTGAGAACAGATGACGTGGTCACCCGCCTTCAGCAAGCCCATGACCATCAGCAGGATCGCCGACATGCCGCTCGACGTGGCGATGCAGGCTTCGGTGCCTTCGAGCGCAGCCAGGCGGCGCTCCATCATCATCGTCGTCGGGTTGGTGAAGCGGCTGTAGACGAACGCTTCCTCCTCCTGGGCGAACCGGGCGGCAGCCGTAGCCGCGTCCGGATGCACGAAGCTGCTGGTCAGGAACAGCGCCTCGGAGTTTTCTCCCCAGGGCGTTGTCGGCAAGCCTTCGCGCACGGCCAGCGTGTCCAGCCGCGCATCCAAGGGCAGGTCCACGCGCGGCAGGCGCTTCGGGTCGGTGTGGTCACGGCTGCGCATGGGGGATCTCCAGTGCTTCAGTCAAGGTCAGGGATGAGGGAGTCAGGTGCTCGGATTCGGCAGCGCCAGACGGCCACGGCCACCGGCTTCCTCGTCCTGCGGCTGCGCGGCGCGCTGGGTTTTCATCGCCTCGAAATCGGCCGGACTCACATCCCCGGTGATGTAGTGCCCGTCGAAGCAGGACGCCTCCAGCCCCGCCAGCGACGGATTCAGCGACGACACCGCGCGCTTCATCGCGTCCACGTCCTGGTAGATCAGCGCATCGCAGCCGATGTAGTCGCGGATCTCGTCCATCGTGCGGCCGTGGGCGATCAGCTCAGCCGAGGTCGGCATGTCGATGCCGTAGACGTTCGGGTAGCGCACCGGCGGCGCGGCCGAGGCCATGTAGACCTTGTTCGCGCCGGCCTCGCGGGCCATCTGCACGATCTCGCGCGAGGTGGTGCCACGCACGATCGAGTCGTCCACCAGCAGCACGTTGCGGCCCTTGAACTCCATGCCGATGGCGTTGAGCTTCTGGCGCACGCTCTTCTTGCGCGTGGCCTGGCCCGGCATGATGAAGGTGCGGCCGACGTAGCGGTTCTTGACGAAGCCTTCGCGGTAGGGCTTGCCCAGGCGCTGCGCAAGCTGCATCGCCGAGGGACGGCTCGACTCGGGGATCGGGATCACCACGTCGATGTCGGACGGCGGCATGGTGCTGATGACCCGCTGCGCCAGCGTCTCGCCCATGTTGAGGCGGGCGTGGTAGACCGAGATGCCGTCGATCACCGAGTCCGGGCGCGCCAGGTACACGAACTCGAACACGCACGGATGCAGCGACGGCGACACCGCGCACTGCTGGCTGTGCAGCGCGCCATCAAGCGTGATGAACAGTGCCTCACCCGGCGCCACGTCGCGCACGAGGTGGTAACCGTTGCCTTCGAGGGCGACGGACTCGCTGGCCACCATCCACTCGGTGCCCTTGCCGGAGGCTTCCGCCGAACCCAGGCACAGCGGACGGATGCCATTCGGATCACGGAACGCCACCAGCCCGTAGCCGGCGATCAGCGCCACCACGGCGTAGGAACCCTTGACGCGGCGATGCACCGCGCTGACCGCCTTGAACACTTCCACGGGCGTGAGGGGCAGATCCTGTGCGGCCGCCTGCAACTCGTGGGCGAGGACATTGATCAGCACCTCGGTGTCGCTCTCGGTGTTGAGGTGGCGGCGGTCGATGTCGATCAGCTCGGTCTTCAGCGCGTGGGCGTTGGTGATGTTGCCGTTGTGGACCAGCACCACGCCGAAGGGCGCGTTGACGTAGAAGGGCTGCGCTTCCTCCTCGCTGTAGGCGTTGCCGGCGGTCGGGTAGCGGACCTGGCCAAGGCCGAGCGTGCCGGGCAGCGCGCGCATGTTGCGGGTGCGGAACACGTCGCGCACCATGCCGCGGGCCTTGTGCATGAAGAACTTTGTGCCCACTGCGGTGACGATGCCGGCCGCGTCCTGGCCCCGGTGCTGCAACAAGAGCAGCGCGTCATAGATCAACTGGTTCACTGGTGACTTGGAAATCACACCGACGATGCCACACATCGCTCACTCCATCTGTTCAAGTAATTCCCAACGGACACCGGGCCGGACAGCGCGGTCATCCCCGTTTGTGCTGCGTGTATTGCGTGTATTCGTTGCGGCTCAGCCTGGTGCCGAGGGGCTCGATTCCGGCTCGGGCGCTGCACTCGGCAGTGGCCGCCAGTCGCCGGGCAGCCACGGTGCCAGCAGGGCCTGCGCAGCCGTCAGCCAGCGCACACCGGCTGACATCTGCCAGGACGGCTGGCGCGCCATCGGCGTCAGGCCCAGCATCATCACGGCCACCAGCAAGATCAGCCCGCCGCGCAGCACGCCAAACGCCGCGCCCAGCAAGCGGTCGAGCGGGGCCAGCGGTGTCGCGTGGATCACTTGCTGCAGCAGCCAGGTCAGCACGCGCCACGCGAGCAGCGTCGCGACGAACGTGATCACCAATCCGGACAGGCGGGCGACCTGCCCCCCCGGCTCGCCGATGTGCAGCGCCAGCGCCACATCCAGCGCCCAGGCCTGCGACAGCAGCCACGCCACCACCCAGCCCGCCAGCGACATCACTTCGCTGACCAGCCCGCGCAACATCCCCGCGATCACCGACAGGGCCAGCACCGCCAACATCGCCAGATCGATCCACCCGAGGTCGGCGAGCATGGTCCGGCCTCAGAGCGGCAGCACCGCAGCGTTCAGCCCGGCAGCCTTGAGACGGGC
>JBEEMX010000247.1:0-5496 GCA_041192465.1 Pseudomonadota bacterium
CCCAGGTTGGCAATGATCTCGCCGAAGCCGAACACGCCCATGGCGATGGTCACGAAGCCGATGCCGTCCGTCAGTTCAGCCACGTCGAACGAGAAGCGCGGCACGCCCGAGATCACGTCGGTGTTGATCTGACCGAGCAGCAGACCCAGCACGATCATCGCGATCGCCTTGACCAGCGAGCCCGAGGCCAGCACCACGGCACCAATCAGGCCCAGCACCATCAGCGAGAAGTATTCAGCGGGGCCGAACTTGAACGCGAGTTCCGTCAACGGCGGCGCAAAAGCCGCAATGACGATCGTGCCCACGCACCCAGCGAAGAACGAACCCAGGCCGGCGGCGGCCAGCGCGGGGCCGGCGCGGCCCTTGCGCGCCATCGCATAGCCGTCGATTGCGGTCACCACCGAGCTGGACTCGCCGGGGACGTTGATCAGGATGGCCGTGGTCGAGCCGCCGTACTGCGCACCGTAGTAAATGCCGGCCAGCATGATCAGCGCGGGCGTTGCGTCCAGCGCGTAGATCGAGGGCAGCAGCATCGCGATCGTCGCCACCGGGCCAAGCCCGGGCAGCACGCCGATCAGCGTGCCGAGGATGGAACCCATCAGCGCGTAGAACAGATTCTGGAAGGTCGCGGCGGTCTGGAAGCCGAGCGACAGGTTGTGGATCAGGTCCATGGTCGTGGCCTCCTCAGGTGCCTGCGCCGAAAATCGTCGGCAGCAGGGGGATGGTCAGGCCGAGGCCCTTGGAGAAGATGCCCCAGGACATCACGGTCAGGATGACAGCGTTCAGGGCGGCATCCTTGATGGTGAATTCTTCGCTGGCCATGGCCGAGAGGATCACCAGCACGGGCAGCGTGATGAACAGGCCCAGACGCGGCAGCAAGGCGCCGAACAGGGCCACCGCCACCAGGATCACCACCAAGGGCCGCCAGGCAAAGGCACCGACCGGATCACCGTCGGGTGTGTCCTTGGTCAGGGACGTGAACAGGACCATTCCGCCCAGGATCGCCATGAGCACCCCCAGACCGAAGGGGAAATAGGCCGGGCCGGGTCGGGCCGAACTGCCGAAGCTGTATTCGAGCGAGCCGATGGCGAATGCCACCCCGACCCCCAGGAACATCAATCCCGACCAGAAGTCTTTCTGGCTCTTTATTTGCACGAGTCATCTCCTCAACGATCAACAAAACGGATGACCGATTCTAGGAAGCGCCTCCGTGCAGTCTGCTGTGGATTCCACTTAGCGGACGAAAGTCACGTCTCCCAGCCGGGTGTCGATCGCAGCACCTCGTCCAGCGTGGTGCGCCCCTCGGCGACTTGACGCAGGCCGGCCCTGCGCAGCGGTTGCAGCCCGTCGGACAGGCTCTGGCGGCGCAGCAGCGCAAGGTCTGGCACCTCGCGCACAGCACTACGCACCGCCTCGTTCACCGTGAGCAGCTCGAACAACCCACGCCGGCCTCGGAAGCCACTCTGCCGGCAATCCGGACACCCGACAGGGCGGTGCGGCTGGAAGGGTTCGTCGTCGGCCAGCACCGGCACGCCCGGCAGCGCCGCCTGCAGTGCGGGCAGCGTCAGCGACGGGTCCGGCTGGCGGCAGACCGGGCACAACTGCCGCACCAGCCGCTGCGCCAGCACGCCGATCAGCGTTGCGCTGATGAGGTAGGGCGCCACCCCCAGGTCCAGCAGCCGCGTGATGGCGCTGGCGGCGTCGTTGGTGTGCAGCGTGGAGAAGACGAGGTGCCCGGTGAGCGCCGCCTGCACCGCCATCTCGGCGGTGGCAAGGTCGCGGATCTCGCCGATCATGAGGATGTCGGGGTCTTGCCGCATCAGCGTGCGCAGGCCGCTGGCGAAATCGAGGTCGAGCGCGGCCTGCACCTGCGTCTGGTTGAAGGCAGGTTCGATCATTTCGATCGGGTCTTCGATGGTGCAGACGTTGACCTCGTCGGTCGCCAGCCGCTTCAGCGTGGCGTAGAGCGTGGTGGTCTTGCCGCTGCCGGTCGGGCCGGTGACGAGGACGATGCCGTGGGGCTGGGCGGTGAGGTGTTGCCAGCGTTGGGCGTCCTGCGCCGTGAAGCCGAGTCCTTCAACCGGCTGCACGGCAGTTTCCGGGTCGAAGATGCGCATCACCAGCTTCTCGCCGAACGCGGTCGGCAGCGTGGACAGGCGCATCTCGATCTCGTCGCCCTTGGGGCTGCGGGTCTTGATGCGGCCGTCCTGGGCGCGGCGGCGCTCGATCACGTCCATGCGCCCGAGCAGCTTGATGCGCGCCGTCACCGCCGCCATCACCGTCTGCGGCAACTGGTAGACCGTGTGCAGCACGCCGTCGATGCGCAGCCGGATCACGCACTGGTCGCGCCGGGGTTCGAGGTGGATGTCGCTGGCGCGCTGCTCGAAAGCGTAGGTCCACAGCCAGTCCACCACCTGCACGACGCCCTGGTCGTTGGCGTCGAGCTGCTTGTGCTTGCCGAGTTCGACGAGCTGCTCGAAGTTGACCGAGGCACTGACCTCGCCGGTCTTCTGTGCGGCGCGCACCGAGCGGGCGAGGTTGTAGAACTCGACCGTGTAGCGCGCGATGTCCAGCGGATTGGCGACCACCAGCCGCACCGTCTTGCGCGTGTGCTGCGCGATCTCGCTGATCCAGTCCACCACGAACGGCTCGCTGGTGGCGACGACCACTTCCGCCGCCCCCACCTGCACGGGCAGCACGCGCCGCCGCTCCGCGTAGCTGACCGACATCACTTCGGTCACCTTCGCCACATCGACCTTGATCGGATCGATGCGCAGGTAAGGCAGGCTCACGCGCTGCGCCAGCCAGCGTGTCAGGGTCTCCAGGTCGAGCGGGTCCAGCGTGCGGGTGTGGCGCAGCCCGGCGTTGGCCAGACGCACCAGCGGGTGCTGCGCGCTGTCGCCCGCACCCAGACGCTGTGCCAGCAGCGCAGCGTCGCTGGCGCGCACGATTTCATCCTCCACCAGCCAGTGCAGCAGATCACGCCAGGTCAGCGGCCCCTGGTGCGACTGCAGGCTGGGGGCGGGACGTTGGGGGGTGAGGCTCATGGGGGGCTCCCGGAAGTTCGGCGCCGCGGCAGCGGCCCGATCAGACCCAGCCAGCGTACCGCCTTCAGGCCGCAGCGTTCGGTGATCTGCGCCGCGCGCTCGCGCAGCACGGTGTCGTCGGGGCGCTGTCCTCCCTTGAGGGCCACCACGATGGTGTTGCCCTCGTCGGTCGGCGCGAGCATCAGCACCTGCCCGCCCTCGGGCGCGAAGGCAGCGTCGATGCGCCGGGCACTGCGCGCGAAGCTGGCATTGCGGCCGAACAGGTTGACCACCAGCAACCCGCCCTCGGCCAGCACGGCGTGGCAGTCGCGGTAAAAGGCTTCGTCGTCCAGCACCGGAGCGGCGGCCTGGTGGTCGTAGAGGTCGATGCTGAGCACGTCGGCGCGGCCGTGGTGAGCGGGATCAACCACCCAGGCCGCAGCATCCGCCTCGACCACATTCAGCCGCTCATCGTTGGCGGGCAGGCGGAACCACTGGCGGCAGGCGGCGATCACCTGCGGATTCAGCTCGACGGCCGTGGTCTGCAGCCCGAGTTCGGTGTGGCAGAACCGGGTCAGCGCGGCAGCCCCCAGACCAAGCTGCACGACGCGGGTGGCGTCCAGCGTGCCCGGGTCGCGCAGCAGCAGCCAGACCATCATGCGCTGCACGTACTCCAGCTCCAGTGCGCGGGGCTTGCGCAGCCGCATGGCGCCCTGCACCCACGGCGTTTCGCCGAGGTGCAGGTAACGCACGCCATCGAATTCGGAGATCGACGCGGCGGGCAGCGGCCGGGCAGCGCCCGTCTTGCGTCGGGGTCTGGCAGGTCTGGCGACAGGGGAGGACGAGTCATCGTCGGGCAAGGTTGGCGAAGTCATGCCAGATCGTAAAGCGCAAACACGGCGCGCCACGCAGCCAGTTTGCGTTCGAACGACCAGCTGGCGTTGGCAGGGCTGGTGGACGGCAGGCGATGCACCTCGAAACCGAGCGCGCGCAGGGTCTGCATCACCCGGGCCGATTCGCCCCCGTTGTGCGCCACGGCCACCAGGCCGGGCGCCTGCAGGCGCAGCGCCGAGAAGTCATTGCGTTCAGCCGCTTCGATGGCCGTGTCGAGGCTGCCCTCGCGGCGACAGTGGGCATAGACATCCCAGATACCGAGTCCGCGGGCACGCACCACGTCGAGCCGCTCGGCATACGGCAGGCTGCGCAGATCGACCGACCACAGCGCCGACAGGATCGGCCAGAACTGGTTGCGCGGATGGCCGTAGTACTGCTGCTGCACCAGCGACGCCACGCCCGGAAAACTGCCCAGCACCATCAGCCGCGTGTTCGGCGCGACCACGGGCGCGAAGCCGGTCAGCCGCGTCATGCCGGCAGCCACTGCGCCAGCCGCGGCAAGGCGGCGCAGGCGTTGGCCGAGGTGATGGCGGCGGTCTCGTCCAGCGACCAGCCGCGCAGGGCCGCCAGTGTCTCGGCGATGCGAGGCAGCTCGGCGGGCTCATTGCGACTGTCCCCCCCCCGCGCACGCGCATCCGCCGTGCGGTAAAGCCAGTGCGGCGGGATGTCAGGTGCGTCGGTTTCCAGCACGATCGCCTCTGCAGGCAGGGTCTGCGCCAGCCGACGGATCTGCAGGGCACGGTCGAAGGTCATCGCACCGCCAAAGCCGAGCTTGAATCCAAGGTCGATGAAGGCCTGCGCCTGCTGCGCGCTGCCGTTGAAAGCGTGGGCGATGCCACCGCGCACGCCGGCGCGGCGCAGGTGCTTGAGCAGCGCATCGGCGGATCGACGCACATGGAGGATCACCGGGAGATCGACCCTGCGGGCCAGGGCGAGCTGCGCTGCGTAGAACCGCTCCTGGGTGGCCCAGTCCAGCCCCGGCACGAAGCCGTCCAGGCCAATCTCGCCGACGGCGACGAGGCGTTCGTCGTCGCGGTGCGTGTGCAGTGCGATCGCCAGCTGCGCCAGGGCATCGTCGGGCTGGCGGTGCACGTAGAGCGGATGCAGGCCCAGCGCGTAGGCGTTTCCGGTGGCATGGGCAAGTGCGCGCACGGCCTCGAAGTGCGCGCACTCCACCGCAGGAATCACCAGCAGCGACACCCCCGCAGCGCAGGCGCGTGCACAGACGGCGGAGCGGTCTGCGTCGAACTCTGGCGCATCGAGATGGCAGTGCGAATCGATCCAGGTGGGCATGCGGAGCACCGGCTGAGGCTGATCCGCAGGTCCAAACCAAGATTCCCGGGTTCAGCTCGCCGCGGCAGCGTTGATGAGGTGACGCGAGAGCTTATCGCGTGCCTGGCGCATGGCGCTGCGGACCTGTTCGGTTTCGAGCGCGAGTGCGTCGTGGTACCGGTCGAGCACCAGTGTCAGCGCGGCCGGCTGCTCGGGCTGTGGCAGCTCCGTCACCATCACGATCTCGTTGGCGCAACTGGCCACCAGCTTGATCCAGCCGCCCGGCGTGGTCGGGCTCTGCACA
>JBEEMX010000248.1:0-5484 GCA_041192465.1 Pseudomonadota bacterium
TCATGGTCGCTCACCAAGCAGTTCTGGAAAATACACTCTACCAGATTCCAAAGAAATTCCTCATACTAAGAAAGTTTCTTTTGCGTAAGTCCTATGAATTTAGGGCAAGCTTCAGGTACGGCTTCCAGACTAGAGCATCGTTTGTTTCTACTCTAAATATATGTTGGTTCAGGAAACCTTTTCCTCGATTCCAGAAAAAAGCCCCGAATGATGTGCCGGGAGTGCCGGACCAAGAGAAAAGTAGATCGCCAGATTGGACGTGGAATTTTTTGTCAATAGCTAGCTTGCAGTAATTAAAAGGCTTCGTTTCGTCATTTAAATTCTGTATGCGAACAATTGGAATACCGGATTCTGACCATTCCTCTGGCTTAAATGCTCTACCATTCTGTAGTGTGCAAATATTGCCAATAGAAGTTATGTGATTCACTTTAACATTCCCAGTAGCTCGGTCATGCCCTTCTGAATCTCTGATTCCAAGTTGGTCAATCGCGCCAGAATTTCTTTCGGCGTGTCATGCGTCACCGCTGCATGAACCACTTCCTTGTACCGATTGATCGACAGGTCATAACCCTGCGCCGCAATGTCCGCCTTGGGCACACAGAAACTCTGCGCCGTGCGCGGCCGGGCGCGTTCGGTGCCTTCGCGCTGCGCCCAGCGGGTCAGCACGTCGGGGAGGTTGTTCTTCGCGTGCTCGGCCTCGGTCAGCGGCGCCGCGGGCGCGGTCCCCAGCCGGTCCTCGGCGAGCAGCGGCTGGCGCTTGTCGTCCAGGCTCCAGCCATCGGCCCGCATGTCGTAGAACCAGACCTGATCCGTCCCGCCCGAATCCGTCCGCGTGAAGAACAGGATCGCCGTGCTCACCCCCGCATACGGCTTGAACACCCCCGACGGCAGCGACACCACCCCGTCCAGCTTGTGCCCCTCCACCAGCAACTGCCGCAACTCCTTGTGCGCCTTGCTCGACCCGAACAACACCCCATCCGGCACGATCACCGCCGCCCGCCCCCCCGGCTTCAGCAACCGCAGGAACAGCGCCAGAAACAGCAGCTCCGTCTTCTTCGTCTTGACGATGTCCAGCAGATCCTGCGCCGTGTTCTCGTAGTCCAGCGACCCCGCGAACGGCGGATTCGCCAGGATCAGCGAATACGCTTCCTCGTCCCCCGCATGGTCCTGCGCCAGCGAATCCTTGTAGCGGATGTCCGGGTTGTCCACCCCGTGCAGCGCCATGTTCATGCTGCCGATCCGCAGCATCGTGTTGTCGAAGTCGTAGCCGTGGAACATGCCGTGGTGGAAATGCTGGCGCAGCTTCGCATCCCGGAAAATCTCCGGATGCCGCTCCCGCAGCACCTCGCCCGCCACCACCAGAAACCCGCAACTCCCGCTCGCCGGGTCACAGATCACGTCCTTCGGCGTCGGCCCGCTCATCTCCACCATCAGCCGGATCAGGTGCCGCGGCGTGCGGAACTGGCCGTTCTGCCCCGCACTGGCGATCTTGCCCAGCATGTACTCGTACAGATCGCCCTTGGTGTCCCGGTCGTCCATCGGCACCCCGTCGAGCAGATCCACCACCTTGGCCAGCAGCGCGGGCGTCGGGATGGTGAACCGCGCATCCTTCATGTGGTGCGCCAGCGTCGAGCCTGCCCCACCCAGGTTGCGCAGGAAGGGAAACACCCGCTCGCCCACCACGCCGAACATCTCGGCCGGCGCGAAGTGCTTGAAGCGCGACCAGCGCAGCGCGCCGAAGTCGCGGCCCTGGGTGTCCTGACCGAAGGGAAAGATCGGCTGCTCGATCGGCTTGCCCAAGCGGATGGCCATGTTTTCCTTGGCCGTGTGCGCGTCGTCCAGCCGGCGCATGAACAGCAGATACGTGATCTGTTCCAGCACCTCGATCGGATTGGCGATGCCACCGGACCAGAAAGCATTCCAGATCGCATCGACCTGGTTGCGAAGTTCGCCTGTGATCATGCTGCTCAGCCGCCCAAGCCCGCGAACACGTTCTGCACATCCTCGTTGGCATCCAGCGCCGCCAGGAACGCCTCGACCTCTTCCAACTGCTCCGCGCTCAGGCTGTCCGGCGCCACCGGGTTCTTCGGCTTGTAGCCGAGCTTGGTGGACAGCACCGTGAAGCCGTGGGCGGGCAGGGCGCGGCTGACCAGATCCAGCTCGGTCGGCTCGGTGTAGAACAGCGTCGTGCCGTCCTCGTCGCCGGCCTCCAGATCCTGCGCACCGGCTTCGATGGCGGCCATCTCGGGGTCCGCGCCTGCGCTGGGGTGGGTGGGTTCGGCTTCGATCATGCCGAGGTGGTCGAAGTCCCAGGCGACCGAGCCGGAGCTGCCGAGCTGGCCCTTGCGGAACAGCACGCGCATGTCGGAGGCGGCGCGGTTCACGTTGTCGGTCAGGCACTCGACCATCACCGGCACGCGGTGCGGCGCGAAGCCTTCGTAGACCACATGCTCGAAATGCACCGATTCACCCGTCAGACCCGCACCCTTCTTGATCGCCCGGTCCAGCGTCTCCTTGGGCATCGAGACCTTGCGCGCCTGCTCGATCACCAGCCGCAGCCGCGAGTTCGCCGACGGGTCGGCGCCGTGGCGGGCGGCGATCATGATGTCCTTGGCGAGCTTGCCGAAGAGACGGCCCTTGGCGTTGGAGGCCAGGTCCTTGTGCTTTGCTTTCCACTGCGCGCCCATGATGGAGCTTCCTTGCGTTTGGTGAGGGGGAGAGGCTGCTCGTCGCCGGGGTCGATGGAGCGGCGGTCAGTTTAGTGGACGCCTGCAGGCGTTTCTGGGTATTAATCTGCATCATGTTGGTGTAAAGTGATGCACTATGGCCAACAGACGAATCCAGTCCTACACAGCCCCGGCGGAGCGCACCGTGCGGGCCTCTGTGAGTTTTCCCGAAGACCAGTACGCCGAACTGGAGCAGCTCGCCCTGGCACAGCGGGTGTCGCTCGCTTGGGTGGTTCGGGAGGCCGTGCAAAGCTACCTTGTGCAGCGGTTGCCTCAGCCGCAAGGGGAAAACACCGCATCCGAGCAAATTCCACAAGGTACATCCGATGGGCAGTGACGACATTTCCGCCCTGCAGACCTTGGACCTGCACGGGTATGCGTTTGACTACCAGACCCATGCTTTCACGCGCTCGCGTGCTGTTCATGCGGACTGTTTCGAGTGGCTGGGGCGGCTGTCGCCGGAGAGCCTCCATGCCGTCGTGACCGATCCACCCTATGGGGTCAAGGAATACGACTTCGACCAACTTGACAAGAAGCACGCGGGGGTTGGTGGCGTCTGGCGCCTGCCGCCTTCGTTCGACGGGCATGTGCGCTCGCCGCTGCCTCGGTTCACTGCGCTCGACAAGAAGGAGCGTGAATCGGTGGATCGTTTCTTCTTCGAATGGGGACGGCTGGTGCATCGCGCCCTGCGACCGGGCGGGCATGTGATCTTGGCGTCCAACTCGTTCCTGTCACAACTCGTGTTTGCCGCGCTGGTGCGCAGCGGGCTGGAGTTCCGGGGCGAGATGATTCGCTTGGTCCGCACGATGCGCGGCGGCGATCGACCCAAGAATGCGGAGGAAGAGTTCTCCGGCGTGTGCTCTCTGCCGCGTGGTTGCTACGAGCCGTGGGGGATTTTCCGCAAGCCGTTGCCACACAAGATGACGGTGGCCGAGTGCCTGCGCACCTACGGCACCGGCGGATTGCGACGCCTTGAAAACGGCAACCCGTTCAGTGACGTGGTCATGAGCGAGCGCACCCCAGTCAGAGAGCGTGAAGTGGCCGACCACCCGAGTCTCAAGCCGCAATCGCTCATGCGGCAGATCGTGCGCGCCGCCTTGCCGCTGGGCACGGGCGTGATCGCCGATCCGTTCATGGGGTCCGGGTCCACGCTCGCTGCTGCCGAGGCGCAGGGCTTGCAATGTGTCGGCATCGAGAGATTTCAGGACTACTACGATCTGGCGCTCAAGGCGGTGCCGGTGCTGGCGGCTGCCAAGGTCCGTCGCCTGGATGAGCAGGACGAACAACTGCACCTGCTCTGAAGCCGCACGGTCAAAGTGGCAGATCGGGTGCGTTGTAGATCCAGTTTGCCATCAGCTTGCGGTAGCCGGAGTCCTTCACGGCAGCGGTGATCGTGCGACGGCTGGTTTCCGAGCGTCCGGCGAACTGCCAATCGCTTTCGTCGAGTTGTGCCCCTACCACCCGAAGAAAGCGAAACGGCTTGGGGGCGATGCCCTTCGATTCATCCACAGGGCGGTTGCTGTCAAACATGAACACCATCAGCCAGGTGGTTTCAGGGTTGTGACCCTGCCAGCCTTTCAAGTAGCGGGAGCCTTTGATCTCGATGCCTTCCTGCGCGTGCTGGACCGCATTTCCTGGAAATAGACCCACCGGAACCATGTCCGGATGCCCATTGTGGTACTGGTTCTTGACGATGGTGGCGCACTGCTTCGGAATGCCCGCGCCCATGAACTCGCCCACGATGCTGCTGAAATTGGCCGGCATCAGGATCGACTCGAAGCGGGCCATGTCGTTCTCGTGCATCCGCTGGTTGACCATGCGGATGAAACCGATGAACTCGTTCATGGCCGCGCAAATGTGCGCAGGGGTGACACCGTGGGGAATGCGGGCTTGGGGGTTGAAGTGCGCCAGGTGAACAGGCGTCGGGTCGCAGGCGGCTCGTTCGATCTGGGTGTGGAGCGGGAGGGTCATGGATGAATGGTTGTGGGTGGGCGGTGTGAATCTTTCATTGTCTCGAAAGACGCTCACGCCTTCGCCACCCACGCCAGCACATGCGTGCGCAGCACCGGCACCGCATTCAGCACCGGATACCACCCCGGCCACACCCGGCACGCCGCCCGCGCCAGCGGCGGCGCCAGCGTCACGCGCCGTGCCTCGATCCGCCCTTCGGGAAACAGCGCCCGCACCCGCCGCAGCGGCACCCCGCGCACGTCCCGGTTGCGCGGGTTGTCCACGGTGAAGTCGTACCAGAGCACCGCACCACCCGGTTTCACCCAGCGCCACATCGCCGCGGCCAGCCGCTGCTGGAACGCATCGTCCAGCAGCGACGAAAACACCGTGGCCTGGAAGACGAGGTCGCAGCTCGCCTCGGCGATCGGTGCGGTGCAGGCGTCGCCGAGGTGCAGCGCCACCCGCTCGGGCAGCACGGCGCGGGCATGGGCGTGGCGCTCGGGCAGCAGCTCGATGCCGGCGAGGTGTTCCGGCTGCCAGCCCATGCGCAGGAACTCCAGCAGATTGCCCCCCGCACCGCAGCCGACTTCGAGCAGGCGCCGCTCACGCAGGTCGTGCCAGCCACAGCGGGCCAGCAGTTGCAGCATGGCGCGCTGGCGCTCCTGCACCGTCTGCCAGACATCGGGCTGCAGCAGGCTGTAGCGATCGGCGAGGGCCGGGTCGGTGCCGCGCCGGGCGTAGCGTTCGGTGACGCGGTCGGGTTCGGCCATCGCCATGGGGTTCAGCTTCCGCAGGCGGCCAGGAAGCG
>JBEEMX010000249.1:0-8886 GCA_041192465.1 Pseudomonadota bacterium
TTGCTGGTGCTGATCGGCGCACCGGCCTCGGATGCCGGGGCACCGAATGCTGCTTAATTGGCATTAATGGAAATGTTCAATTTATGACCACTTGAATAGAGGGTGTGTCGACTTCCCTTGCGGTTCGAGAATGTGCTTTGTCGGGCAGCAGGATCCACCGGAATTGCAACTCGTGAACTTCACGGCAGGCTCATCGGGTGAGACTGTTCGACGCGACAAAACCTAAACTTATATTGCGTGGAATCGATGCTGAACAAGACAACTCGACTCCTGGGGCTGGTGGCCCTGGGTGTGTTGACAGGGTGCGGTGGAGGCGGTGGTGGTGCGGCGGCAACGCCGGCTGAGCCGACTGCAACGGTGCTGACCAAGCTGCAGACCAGCGGTGCCTTGCTGACGCTGGACCGCGCCCCGGCGGTGGCAGGAACCGATGCCAACGGCGATGGAGTGCGCGACGACGTCACGGCGTGGATCGGCACCCAGGGCTACGCTGGCGGTCTGCCCAAGGCGGCCGCTCAGTTGGCCAAGTCTTACCAGACGGTACTGACCCTGACGCTGACCGATGACGCCGCCGTGCGTGCGGCGCGCCTCGCGTCCAGCGATGCGGTGGAATGCATCATGCAGAAGGCGCCTTCGATCGAAGCCGGCTACAAGACGGTGGCCGACCTGCGCCGCGTGACCGTCAACACCGACGCCCGCGTCGCCGCGTATCTCAAGTATGTCGAGCTGGTGAACGACACCGTGGCCCGCGCACCCCAAGGAGACGGCTGTGTCTGATCGCCGCAATACCCATACCCCCCGCACCTTCCTTCGTCCCCTGACAGGCGCTGTCCTCGGCCTGCTGGCGGCCGGCTCGCTGGGCATCGCGCAAGCGGCCTCGACGATCTGTGAACCTGACGGCGGCTACGTCGTCGCCTATTACAACGGCACCTTTGCCATGCCTGAGGATGCCGACGCCCAGCGTGCCGCGCTGCGCATCGCACGTCTTGGCAAGTACGACAAAGCGGCGTGGGGATCCGATGGCGTGGAGAAGATTCTCACCGGTTCCGGCAAATTGGAGCCGGTGCGGTACGAGACGTTCTACAGCACCGCGGGTACTGCCAGTGGCGCGACCGAGTCGCGCTTTCAGGCGGTGGCCGCGGAATACCGCAAGCTGCTCGACGGTGCGTTGACCCAGAACTGGGAATACTTCTGGGACATGGCGGCCGGCAGTATCGACAACTGGTCCGTGCTGGCGGCCAAGTCCGGCGACGCTCGCTTCCTGGCGATCACCTCGGCATTTCCGGCCACGGTCACTGGCCTGGCAACGGCGGCGAAGACGGCACTCCAGACCGAGCTGGACAGCAGTAACACCACGCTGGCGGCCCGTCAGCTGGCCCGTGCCCAGGCGCTCTACACCGAGCGTCAGAAGCTGCTGATGGTGTCGTACTCGCAAGGCACGCTGTTCGCGAACAAGGCATTCGCGAAGCTGGGCGTGACCGACTCGTCGGTGTCCCGCCAGGAGCTGTCGGTGTTGCCAGCGGATGCGGCCAAGACTGCGCTCACGACCAACATGGCGGCCTTGACCGTTCCAACGCCGGCCAGCAACCAAGGCTTCTTCACCGCAACGCTCTCCTGGTCAGCCCCAGCGGCGGCGATCGGAACCAATGCCGATGGTACCGCCAAGCAGAACGACTTCGACCTGCATGTCATCGAACCAACGCCTCCGGCCGTCAGTGCGTCCTACGTGCAGTGGGTGCATTTTTCGACCACCGGCGACCCAGGCAAGGGGGGCGGGGGTGATATTTCAAAGCAAGGCTATGCTGGCTATCTGGACAAGGACAGCCTGGGTCTGACTGCGGTGGACATGGGCCCGGAGCACTACTACGCTTCGTGCGACGAATCGAAGTTGCTGCCGGGTACCTACTGGGTCTCTGTCACGACGGTTCGTTCGCAGTTGCCGGCGCAGACGTTTGCCACGCTGCAGATCGCGACAGCCAAGTCCGGTGAGGTGTACTCAAAAACTTTCAACTACAGCGAGATTCCGGGCTTCATCCAGCAGACCAAGCTGACCTTCCCGGTCAAGGTTGTGCTGACCAAGAACAGCGATGGCACCTGGGCCAAGCCGGAGGTCACGCCGTACAGTCCTTCTGCTACCTATGAGTTCTCGGGGCTGCCGGTCTACAGGCTCTGATCGTCCGAAGTTCCCATGAAAAAGCCGCAGCGGTTGCTGCGGCTTTTTTGTTTCCGGGCGGGATCAGAGTTGCTGGTCCAGCGCCCGCGCCACCCCCAGCAGCGCCGGCGACACACTGGCGTCGATCACGAACACCGGCATCTGCGCCAGATAGTCGCGGAAGCGCCCCTTGGCCTCGAACCGCTGGCGGAAGTCCGAGCGGTCGAAAGCTTCGCCCAGCCGCGGCACGATCCCGCCGCCGATGTAGACCCCCCCCAGCGCCCCCAGCGTCAGCGCCAGATTGCCCGCCACGCTGCCCAGCAGCGCACAGAAATGCGCCACCGCCTCGGCGCAGTGCGTGCAGGTGCCGGCCAGCGCGCGTGACGTGACATCGGCGGGGCTGAGTGCCTCCGGTGTCGCACCGCCGAGCGTGCAGACCGCGTCGTACAGCGCCACCAGCCCTGCGCCGCTGATCGCGCGCTCCGCCGAAGCGTGGCCATACCGCTGGTCCAGCAACGCGATCAGCGCCGCCTCGCGTTCCGTGGTGGCCGGCAGCGTGACATGACCGCCTTCGCCCGCCAGCGCCACCCACTGCCCACCCGCCGGCACCAGCCCCGACACCCCCAGCCCCGTGCCCGGCCCGATCAGCGCGATCGCCGCCTGCGCCCGCGCCGCGCCACCGCCGACCTGCCGCAACTCGTGCGGCTGCAGTGACGGCAGCGACAGGGCCAGCGCCGTGAAATCGTTGATCACCACCAGCCGCTGCAGTCCAAGCTCCGCCTGCATCGCCGAGATCGAGAAGCCCCAGTGGTGGTTGGTCATGCGCAGCTCATCGCCCGTCACCGGGTTGGCGATGCCCATGCCCATCGAGCCGGGCTGGCCGAGACCGCAGGTCGAGAGGTAGGCGCGCACGGCGTCGGCCAGCGTCGCGTAATCGGCAGCGGGCAGCGTGGCAACGTGGTCGATCGCGGCACCGTCATGGGCGATCCAGCCGAAGCGGGCGTTGGTGCCGCCGACATCGGCCACGAGGCGGGGAAAGGGAGAGCGCAGGGTCATCGCGTGAGGGGTGCCTGAAAGTGGCAGCGGCGCGCATCGTAGCGCGCCGCCGGTTTCTCGCCTACTGCAATCCGTCAGTCGGCGAGGCGTTTCTGGCTCTCGGTGTCGAACAGGTGAACGTCCTGCGTCCCCCAGGCGAGTTTTACCGCATCGCCGACCTGGTGCAGCACCTTGCCCGGCGCGCGCACGACCAGCATTCCCGCCGCGGTCCTGACGCTGACGTAGGTTTCCGGGCCGGTTGGCTCCAGCATCGTGATCTCGCCGGCCACGCCGCTGTCGGCGAAGTTCAGCGCCTCGGGGCGCAGACCGTAGATGAGTTTCTGGCCGGGCTTGACCGCGGCCTGCTGCGCCGCGCTGGTCGGCAGCGCCACGCCGCTGGCGACCACGCCCTGCGTCGCGGGGCGCGCATAGATATCGTCCGGCGAGCCGAACTGCAGCACCACGCCGTCCTTCATCACGGCGATCCGGTCGCCCAGCGTCATGGCTTCGACCTGGTCGTGGGTCACGTACACGGTGGTCGTCTTCGTGCGCTGGTGCAGCAGCTTGATCTCGGCGCGCATCTCGACGCGCAGCTTGGCGTCGAGGTTGGACAGCGGCTCGTCGAACAGGAACAGCAGCGGATCACGGGCCAGTGCGCGGCCCATCGCCACACGCTGGCGCTGACCACCGGAGAGCGCGCCCGGCTTGCGGTGCAGCAGGTGCTCGATCTGCAGCATCTTGGCCACGCGGGCCACGGCCTTCTCGCGCTCGGGCTTCGGCACCTTGCGCATCTCCAGACCAAAGGCGATGTTCTCGGCCACGTTCATGTTCGGGTAGAGCGCGTAGCTCTGGAACACCATGGCGATGTCGCGGTTCTTCGGCAGCTCGTGCGTCACGTCGCGGTCACCGATGTGGATCGTGCCCGAGGTCGGCGAATCCAGGCCGGCGATCATCGACAGCAGCGTCGATTTGCCGCAGCCGGACGGCCCGACCAGGATCAGGAACTCGCCCTTGTCGATCTCCAGGTCGATGCCCTTGAGGATGTTCGTCTCGCCGTAGCTCTTGCGGACGTTGCGGATGGAAAGTGCGCCCATGATGTGTGGATCCTCTTAACCCTTGACGGCGCCGGCGGTCAGGCCACGCACGAAATATTTGCCAGCGACGACGTAGACAAACAGCGTCGGCAGCGCGGCGATCATCGCGGCGGCCATGTCGACGTTGTATTCCTTGACCGAGCTGGAGGTGTTGGCCAGGTTGTTCAGGCCCACCGTGATCGGCTTGGAGTCCGCGCCGGAGAAGACGACGCCGAACAGGAAGTCGTTCCAGATGTTGGTGAACTGCCAGATCAGCGTGACGACCAGGATCGGCGCCGACAGCGGCAGCACGATGCGCCAGAAGATGCGGAAGAAGCCCGCGCCGTCCAGCATGGCCGCCTTGATCAGCTCGTCCGGCAGGCTCAGGTAGTAGTTGCGGAAGAACAGCGTGGTGGACGCCAGCCCCATCAGCACGTGGACGCAGACGAGGCCCCACACCGAGTCGGACAGGCCGATCCAGCCCAGCACCTGCGACATCGGCAGCAGCACCACCTGCAACGGCATGAACACGCCGAACAGCATGAACGAGAACAGCAGCTCGCTGCCCTTGAAGCGCCACTTTGTCAGCACGTAGCCGTTGAGCGCGCCCAGCGTGGTCGAGATCGCCACCGCCGGGATGATCATCGTCATCGAGTTCCAGAAGTAGGGCTGCAGGCCGCCGCACTCGATGCCGGTGCAGGCGGTGGACCAGGCCTTGCCCCAGGCGGTGAAGTCCAGCCCGACCGGCAGCGACAGCAGGTTGCCGTTTCGGATTTCGGCCATGTCCTTCAGCGAGGTAGCCAGCATGACGTAGAGCGGCAGCAGGAAGAAGACCGCGAACAGCCCCAGCAGGGACCACAGGATCAGTCGGTTGACGTGGTGTTTCATGGTGTTGCGTGCTCCCGACTCAACGGTCACGCGAGCGCAGCTCGCTGTAGAGATACGGCACGACGATCGCCGCCACCGTCGCCAGCATCACGGTCGCCGAAGCGGCGCCCAGGCCGATCTGGCCGCGGGTGAAGGCCATCGTGTACATGAAGGTCGCCGGCACGTCGGTCGCGAAACCGGGGCCGCCTGCGGTCAGCGCCATCACGAGGTCGAAGCTCTTGATGGCGATGTGCGCCAGCACCATCAGCGTGCTGAAGAACACCGGCCGCATGCTCGGGATCACGATGCGCCAGTAGATGCGCGGCAGCGAGGCGCCGTCGATCTGGGCGGCCTTGATGATGGAGTCGTCGATGCCGCGCAGGCCCGCCAGGAACAGCGCCATCACGAAGCCCGCGCTCTGCCACACGCCGGCGATGACGACGGTGTAGATCGCGTAATCGGGGTTCACCAGCCAGTCGAAGCTGAAGTTCGGGAAGCCCCAGCCGTGCATCAGGTGCTCGATGCCCAGGCCGGGATTCAGGATCCATTTCCACGCCGTGCCCGTGACGATGAAGCTCAGGGCCATCGGGTAGAGGTAGACGGTCCGCAGCACGCCTTCGGCGCGGATCTTCTGGTCCAGCAGGATCGCCAGCAGCAGGCCGACCGCCATCGACAGGCCGATGAACAGCGTCGAAAAGATGCCGAGGTTCTTGAGCGCGACCATCCAGCGCTCGGAGGCGAACAGCAGCGTGTACTGGTGCAGCCCGACAAATTCGTAGTTCGGCAGCAGTCGCGAAGCGGAGACCGACAGGTAGCCGTTCCAGGCGATCAGGCCGTAGATGAAGAGGAAGGAGAGGAGGAAACTGGGCGCCAGAACGATCCGGGGCAGCCAGTGGTCCAGACGCGCAGCGGCGCTAGGGGAGGCCATGTCGTGAGTCCCGCAGGTGAAAACGAAGCCACCGGCTGGTTGAGAGCCGGTGGCTGTGGGTGGGCAGCCGCGGAGCTGCCGGTGGACTTACTTGGTCTGTGCGGCCGTGGCGATCTTGGCCATGGCGTCAGCGGCGGTCATCTTGTCGCTGTTCCAGAACTGGCTGACCGCGTCCTGGATCGCGCCAGCGGCGGCCGACGGAACCGCCATGCCGTGGGCGACGGACGGCACCAGCGCGCCGGTCTTGGCGGTCTCGACGAAGTCCTTGGACGACAGCTTGGCGCAGTCGTCGAACTTGCTCAGGTCCATGTTCAGGCGAACCGGGATCGAGCCCTTGTTCAGATTGAACACTTCCTGGAAGTCGGTGGACATGATCGCGGCGGCCAGGTCCTTCTGGGCCTTCACGTTGTTGTCGTTCTTCAGCTTGAACATCGCGAACGAGTCGACGTTGAAGGTGAAGGACTTGGCGGTGCCCGGAGCGGCGGCGCAGACGAAGTCCTTGCCTGGCACCTTGCCCGCGGCGACGAACTCGCCCTTGGCCCAGTCGCCCATCAGCTGCATGCCGGCTTCGCCCTTGATGACCATCGCGGTCGCCAGGTTCCAGTCACGGCCCGGGGCGTTCTTGTCGGTGTAGTCGTGCACCTTCTTGAACGTGGTCAGCACCTTTTCCATGGTCGCGCTCTTCAGCGTGGCCTGGTCGAGCTGCACGAAAGCCTTCTTGTAGAACTCGGCACCACCGACGCCGAGCGCAACGCTCTCGAACGTGGTGAAGTCCTGCCAGTTCTGGCCGCCGTGGGCGACGGGGATGATGCCCGCAGCCTTGAGCTTGTCCGCAGCGACGAAAAACTCGTCCCAGTTGGTCGGCACCTTGGCGCCGGCCTTCTTGAAGGCTTCCGGGTTGGCCCACAGCCAGTTCACGCGGTGAACGTTCACCGGAGCGGCGATGTAGTTGCCCTTGTACTTCATGACGTTGGCGACGACCGGGGGCAGCAGGCTGTCCCACTTCTCGGCCTTGGCCACGTCGTCGATGTTGGCGAGCACGCCTTCAGCGGCCCACTCCTGCAGGGACGGGCCCTTGATCTGGGCGGCGGCCGGGGCGTTGCCCGACACGACACGCGACTTCAGCACGGTCATGGCCGAATCACCACCGCCGCCTGCGACTGCGAAGTCCTTCCAGGTGTGGCCCTTGCTCTGCAGCGTGGCCTTCAGTGCGGACGCGGCCTTGGCCTCGCCACCCGAGGTCCACCAGTGCAGCACTTCGACTTCACCGGCTTGCGACAGGCCAGCCATGGTCAGGCCAGCAACGAGGGCCAGCAGGGTGCGGGCGGGACGGGTCATCTCCAACTTTTTCATATGCACTCCGGGATCAAAAAACGGTGGTGGGTGAGAACGAAACCGAATATTAATATTGCTTTAAAAAATTAACACTAGGTGAAACCCCGACAGTCCTTCGCGTGGCCGGATCAGGTGGCGGGCAACTGCACCACCACCCGCAGACCCCGCGGTTGGCGGGACTCCAGGCGGACACATCCGCGGTGACGCTCGACGATCTCCTTGACGATCGCCAGGCCGAGTCCGCAGCCCCTGCCCTCATTGGTGCCGCGGAAGAAGCGGTCGAATACCTGTTCGTGCAAGGCGGGCGGCAGACCCGGCCCGGTGTCATCGATTTCCACGGTCGCCATGGGTCGCTGCTCCGGCCCGGCCCGCACCTCGCGCACCCGCACCGTGATCTCGCTGCCCCGGCCGGCGTAGCGGATGGCGTTGTCGATCACATTAACGATGGCTTCACGGATTAACAACGCATTGCCTTCGATGGTCACCGCTGGCTCGGGGGCATCGTCGGGGTGGCCATCATCGTCCAGCCCGAGATCGATGCCTTCGTTCAGCGCACGGGGCACCATTTCCGCCGTGAGGTCTTGCACCAGGCGGCGCAGATCGAACCGGCTGCGCCCGAGCGTGGCGAGCGATTCCGGCTCGGCGCGGGCGAGTGTGAGCAACTGGGTGACGAGGTGGGCGCTGCGGGTGGCGCTTTCACGCACCATCTCCAGCCGGGCACGCAGCGCGGGGTCGGTGGCTTCCTTCAGGGCGAGTTCGGACTGGCTCTTCAGGCCGGCCAGCGGGGTGCGCAGCTGGTGGGCAGCGTCGCTGATGAAGCGCCGCTGTTCCACCACTGACGCGTGTACGGCCGCCAGCAGCGTGTTGACCGCTGCGGCGAGGTCGCGCACCTCTTCCGGCGCGGATTGCAGCTCGATGGGCGCGAGGTCGTTCGGTCCCCGGCCGCTGACCGCTTCGCGCAGCCTCGCCAGTGGAGCCAGTCCTGTGCGTATCCCCGCCCACACCAGTCCCGACATTGCCAGCACCAGCACCGACAAAGGCAGCAGCGTGTCGATGAGAATGTCGCGCGCCAGCGCCTCGCGGCTGACACGGCTTTTGGCCACCTGCACCATCATGCGGCGCTGCAGCGCAGGATCGCCGTAGTCCAGCAGGATGGCGGCCACGCGCACCTGCACCGTGCCGGTCGAGGTCTCGACTTGACCGTCGTAGAAGGTGGGGCGGTCGGGGCGCAGTGCGTCGGCGTTGCGCGGCGGCGGCAGCTTGTGGTTGCCGAGAATGAACTCTCCAGGCGGACTGCTGACCATGTAGTACACGCGGTCGTCCGGATCTGCCTCGATGATGTCCTTGGCCGCCCGCGGGAAGTCGACGAACAGGCCGCTGTCGATCGGCTTGACCTGTCTCGCCAGTGCGCGCGACGACAGGTACAGGCCGTGGTCGTTGGCGCGGTCGGCATAGCGCACGGCCATTTCGCGCGCCACCGCAAGCTCCAGCACCAGTGT
>JBEEMX010000250.1:0-5426 GCA_041192465.1 Pseudomonadota bacterium
GTCGTCGATCACCCAGGACAGCGGCCGTGTCAGATCGGCTCCCAAACCCACCGAGCGCAGGAAACCATCCTCGATGCGCAGCACCGGGCCGGTGGCCAGTGGCGGCGCCGGACGGCGGCCCCAGACCGCGACCGCGGTGCCCGGATCGAGCTGCCGCTCGCGGCGAAGGAAGGCGATGTCGGCGCTGCCTTGCAGGAAGGCGCGGGCAATCGGGCGTTTCCAGCGCGAGAAGCCCAGCACCTGCACCGGCGAGGGACAGGCGGCGCGCTGCTGGCGCTGCAAGGCGAGGTGGGCGAGCAGCCGCTCCGGCTCGCACAGGCGGCCGGTTTCGGGATCGAGACAGCGCGGATAAGCGATCAGCGCCGCGTGGGTCAGCGCGGCGATGCCGGGATTGGCGGTGCGGCGGCGGGCGGGGGCGCTCAGGTGGTCGGCAGTGAGGCCCCAACCGGCGTAGAACGGCAGGCCGAAGCAGCGCACGGAATGGCCATGCAGCAGCGCCTCGAACCCCACCTGCGAGCTGACCACATACACCGCCCGGCACACGTCGAGCAGCGCAGGCGGGTGGATGGCCTCGGCGATCAACGTGACCCGTGCGGCTTCGCCCGGTGTGAGGTTGGCGAAGTGGCCTGGCTTGCGGCCAGCGATCACGTCCGGGTGGACCTTGAGCCAGACCGGGGCACCAGGGTGTTCGTCCAGCGCAGCTTGCAGCATCCAGCGGAAGTGCGTTGCGCTGGCGCCGGCGCCGGTGATCGAGGCATCGCCGGCGGTCTGGTCGATCACCAGCACCGGCGGATCGGTGGCCGCCTGGCGCAACAGTGGGTCTGGCAGGCCATCGTGGGCGTGGTTGTACTTGGAAACACGCGCCTCGACCCAGGCAGTGCGCATGCGGGCACCACGTTCAAGCTGTGCGGCACCGAGCGGGGTGGCGATCAGGCTCTCCAGCCGCGAGGGCTGCGCCGCGTCGTAGTAGATACCCTGGTCGTCGAGCACGATCGACAGCGGCGGGCTGAGGTGGCCGAGTTCCGTGGAACGCAGGAAACCGTCTTCGGCGCGCAGCAGGGGCAGACCGTGGCGCTGGGCGAATTGTTCGGCGATGCGGGCGCTGGGTTTGTGGCCCCAGGCGAGGACGGCGCTGGCGCTGGAGTCCGTGCCCGTCTTCAGCGCCCATTCGGGCAGCAGGACCGGCAGGGTCTGAACGCGCTGCAGACCACGGGTGACGAGGGCCATGCCGGGACGGCGGTCGTTCAATTGGCCAGCGGAAGGGGTACGGAGCCATTCGAGTAGCATCGTCCGATGGTCGGCCAGACGGGCGGCGGCAAAGCCCGGAAAAGTCGGTGCGCGACACGGCCATCTTGACGTTTGCCCTCTTTGACGCTGCACGATCCGACTGACCATGACCTTGTTCGACCGCTGGCGCCCGATCCGCCGACCTGTGGAGCCTTCCGAGCCAGTGCTGCGCTGGCTGGTGCTGCAGCAGGGGCCGAATCCCTCGACCGACTACTACATTCGCCCGCGTGTTGAGGCCACGGGCTGTCCGGTGGTGTACCGCCACATCGACCAGGACGCACCGACCGGGGGCGACCTGCTGCCGGGGACGCGGGTCGTGGTCGTGCGTTACCTGACGCCGCAGTGGGCCGCAGCACTGCGCCGCCACCTGCCGCGGCTGGCGGGAGTCGTCTATTTCATGGACGACGAGCTGCTCGACCCGAGCGCCTGGGCCGCGCTGCCCGCACCGTACCGCCACAAGCTGCAGCGTTACTGCGGGCGCATGCACCGGCCGCTGGCCGAGCTGGTCACGGACTATTGGGGGTCCACTGCGCCGCTGTGCGAGCGCCACGCCGGCCGTGGCATGCACTGCATGCCACCCTTGCCGTTGGCCGAGGACGCAGGACGGGTGCCAATTCGGCCGGTGCCGGGCGAGCCGGTGCAGATTTTTTACCACGGCACATCGGTTCACATCGACGAGATGCGGTGGCTGCGGCCGGTGATCGCGGCAGTGCTGTCCGCCTGTCCGCTGGCGCATGTCGAGGTGATCGGGGACGTGGAGGTGAACCGGCTGTTCCGTGACCTGCCGCGCACGCGGGTGCTGCATCCGATGGGCTGGCCGAATTACCTGAGCCACTGCCGGGCGATGCGGGGGCACATCGGGCTGGCACCGCTGTTGCCGGGGCAGTTCAATGCGGGGCGGTCGCACACGAAGCTGCATGACATCGAACGCTGCGGGGCACGGGCCTTGTGCGCGCAACAGGCCCCCTACCGCGACGCACCCGAGTCGCTGGCCAGTCGCCGGTTGCTGGCCATGCAGTCGGCGGACTGGACCGAGGCCCTGGTGGCGGGGGTCCAGGGTCCGGCCGAGGAGACCATCTTCAGCACGCCGTTCGGCTGAACACCCTCGCACCCATCGGCGCTCTCCATCTTGCCGATCATGTCCACCAGGTGCTGGGCGGCGGCCTTGGCACGGCGCACTTCGTCTTGTCGCGAGACCTTGACGAAGTGGCGGATGTCGGTGGTGGAGATGTTCTCCGTGCGTGTCAGATAGACCACGCGACACACGTCTTCCAGGTGATCGAATTTGCCCAGCCAGTCATCACCCATGGCGAAAATGTCGGCCTTCTCTCGCAGGATGTCCGGGCGCTTCTGATCCCAGTGGTCCTCGGGGAACACGGCATCGACATGGCGACAGGACTGCAGCACCTCGACCCGCTGCGTGTAGCTCAGGACCGCTTTCTTGCCCTTGATCACGTTGAACTCGTCGGTTGAGCAGCCCACGACCAGGCGATCGCCGAGTTCTCTCAGGCGCTTGAGCAGGCGCACATGGCCAACGTGGAAGAGGTCAAAAGTGCCATAGGTGATGACGGTGGTCATGGTGTCCTCGCTCAATGGGTGGCTAGTGGGTGGCTGACAGGGGCCAGGGCCACTCGAAGAATTGGTCCGGGGTGGTCCACGATGGCCCATACCGCTCGGTCAGGAACGCTGTCGGATCGGCCGGTGCCGGCATGGATCTGCCGTGCAAGGTGACGGTGCCAGGCGGGTGAACGATGTTTTCGGGAATGGCGCGGATGTTCATTTTCTCCATGTGGAGAAATATCTCGTTGTCGTTGCTGCGCCAGCAGGGGAATATATCGAACTCTACGCCGATACTGCCGTCGTATGCCCGCATGTTGAGTGATTCTGGCAATAATTGGACCACCCTGTACCCGATGGCTTGCAGTTGTCCAGCCAACGCGGTCATTTCACGCTCGACAGCGGGCCGGTCCGTCGCTCGGCATGCCAGGATCAGGTCCATGTCGTCATCGTGTGGAATCAGCGACTGATTGCGTACAGCGCCCAGCAAGGTGCCGTAGGCGAGCATGGGCTGGTATTGCATTCCCTGCAGGGTTTGAATGAGTTTCTCTGCGCCATCCAGAAACAAATTCTTGTGCTGCATCAGGTAGGAGTGGTGTATGCCATGCCGGGTGATGATGTATTGGCCAAGTTGGTGAATTTGTGCGAGCGCGTTGATGCGGTCTTGCAGTCGCAGGATGGATTCGGGTGTCTGGAGCTTCCCTGCGATCGGCAGCAGCGGGTGCAATCCATCTGTTTGTGTCATCCACGCAGCCAATAGTGTGGTTTCATGTTCGGTGAGCTGTCCAGATCCCCACAGGTCCACCAGTGGTATTATTTTTCTCCATGGTATGTGGTGGAGTGATGCTTCGGTGGTGAGGAGTTTCCTTGAGATGTTTTCAAGAAGAGTCGCTCGAATTTGCCTTGGACTGCCCTCCAGGCGGAGGGGGCCCGTGATGGCGCTGCACGCTTGCAGGATGCTGAAGAGATTTTCTCCATTGTTGTGACAATGGACGCAAAGCCAGCTATTTTCGACGAGCAGCTCGATGCGTATTCTTCTTGCTCTGAGTCCCCAGTAATCTCCGCGATTGAACAGGCGTATTCTCGTGATCGGCGTTTCGTGTTGCAGCGTGGCTTGCCACCAAGGTGCATTCTCTGGCTTGGTGTGGATATCTTTCCCCCGCAGCAAGTTGCCAGGGCCGAACCGTGCATCGTCGTTATAGACGGAACTCTGTGTGGTCTCGACACCTCGTGGAGCCAAGGAAATTCGGCCCTCCGGGTCGTACAGCTCCATGCGGGTCAGATTCAAGACACTCTGGCTGCCGTCTTCTGGAATAGCGATGCGTATTCCGCGCACGTTGCCACTCCACAGGATATCGAGGCAGTCGCTGTCCGATGCGCCAAAGTAGCCAAGCGCCGGCAGCAATGTGTCCAGCGCAGATTGGTCCGGTGCGGGCGGGGTCTTGCTGGTCATCGCAGGGTGTTCCATTCACATGGGATCGGCCTGAAAGCAGTCCTGCGACAGGGACTGCACCACGTCGGCGCGTGGAAATTCCGGTCGATCCCAACTGACGTTGGCGCGGCTGAGTCGCGCAGGTGTGCCTGCTGCCAGAGAATAGGGGCGCACAGAGCGGTTCACCAGCGACTTGGCACCGATGATGGACCCTCGACCCACTGTGACCCCCTTCAGGATCAGCGCCTCCTGGCCCACCCAGACGTGCGGCTCGATCCGGACATCGGCCGGTGGGTTGATGCATTTCCCCGAGCGCAGATCGATCATCGGGTGCATGTCGGAATTGCGCACGTAGATGTTGTTGGCGAACATGCAGTCGTCGCCGATGGTAATGCGCGACCCATCACCCTGCATGACCACTTCGCAGCCGTTGGACGTGGTGCCTGCACCCCAGAACAGGGATTGCCTGCTGCTCCACAGCCGCACATTGACCATGGACCACTGGCGAACGCCTGCCCCGATGGCGATGGTGTTGTCATTGCCGTGGATATTCATGGAACCGAACAGCTCTGAATTCTCCCCGACAATGATGGTATTGCCAGTGGCGTGTCCGTGGAACACCAGATGAATGGGGTGGGGACACAGTTGCTTGCGGGCCATGTAGACCCGATTCCCCCTCAGGTTGCCCGATACCGAAAGCTTGTCGGAACGTGTCCTGATGTCCTCGCCGGACAGGCATTCCAGCACATCGATGTCCGGAAAAGAATACCCTGGTGCCCCGTCCAACGGGCCAAGGCAGTGTTCGCGGAGGGAATTGGCTTCGGCTGAACCCATGCAGTAGCTCCGTGCGGTCAAGGGTCAAGCCATGACCGGCTGTTGATCCAGCAGGTCAAGGTGCTCGCGTGCGCACGCAGCATGAATGGCCGGACGGGGCGTGCTGGTGCGCAGCTTCTCCCACTGGTCGGTGGTGGTTTGCGCAGCCTGTTTCATCCGTTGTGCCCACATTGCGGGATTTCTTGGTGTCACATGAAACCCCGTGACCCCATCATGCACTTTCTCCCGCATCCCCCCGATGTCCGACACCAGCAGCGGCCGACCATGCACCATCGCCTCCTGGATCACCATCGGCGAGTTCTCCCACCAGATGGAC
>JBEEMX010000251.1:0-5420 GCA_041192465.1 Pseudomonadota bacterium
GGGTTGTTGGCGTAGTCGGTCATGCGCAGCGTCTGGGTGTTGTAGGCCTTGTTGGGCAACTGCTTGTCGAACAGCGGCAGCGTGCCCAGCGAGGCCAGCGCCTTGCCGATGCGCTGGTCGAACTCCGCCACGTCGATCAGGTCGAGCTGGCGCGCCGAGAGGACGGCCAGCAGGTAGGAGCCCACGTCCCACATCGTGGCGGACGGGTAGTTCTCGACCGAGCCGGGCAGGCCGGTGGTGGGGTCGGTGTTCTTCTGGAAGTATTTCCAGGCCGTGCGCGCCCAGGTCCGCTCGCGGTCGGTGAGTTCGCGGGCCGTGCGTGTCTTGGCACGGTCTGCACTGGCCGGGATGGTGGCGCCGGCCGGGCTGATGGCCCAGCCACTGCGGAACTCGATCCACGCCACGGCACTGAAGGCCACCGTCAGGCTCAGGATGAAGACCAGGTAGCTGCGGGCCTTGACGAGGTTGTCTGGGAGGCTCATGGGGTTGCTCGCTCTCGGGGAGTAGGGATCACTGTGGCGCGACCAGGACTGGTGCAGGTCGGGGGCGTCCGGCGTCGGTCGGGGTGTCGGACTGCGGGGCTTCCTGCGGTTCGTCCTCAGGCTTCCACAGGGCGGCGCGGATCATGGGCAACATGCACATGACGTTGTTGAGTCCCCAGAAGGTGTTCACGATGAAGCTGGGAGTCTCGTCCAGTCGCCCGGCGCCGAAGACGCGATATGCGCTGTAAACGATGCCCAGAAGCGTCAGCGCCACGACCGTGATCTGCGGGGTCACCAGGTGGAGGAAATTGCCCTCCTGCCGGTCCTTTGGAGTCACGGGAAACTTGACCTTTTCCCCCTTGAGCACCGTCCACAATGCACGGAAATTGATGGAGAAGAACGACAGGTAGGACGCCTTGCCGTCCCAGGCATTGGTGCCCCAGGTGCCGAACATGAAGGCCAGCTCGGACAGCAGGATGAAGGGCAGGAAGTGGGCGTAGAAGTCGTTGGAGTAGGCCGCCACCGGCGACACCGACGTGAACATCGCGACGATCGGGGCCACCAGGAACACGATGTTCCACACGCAGCCCAGGTAGGACCAGAACGTGCTCAGGTACATCACGCGCTGCAGCGGCGTCATGCGGCCCTTGAACAGCGGGTTGTCGTGCAGCATGATGTCCAGCGTGCCGCCGGCGTACTTGAACCGCTGGACAGCCCAGGACAGCAGATCCTGCGGCGACAGCATCTTCGACTCGATGCGCGGGTGCATCACCGATTTCCAGCGCCGCTCCGGGTCGTTGTGCAGCACGATCGAGGTGTAGATGTCCTCGGAGACGTGGAACTTGTAGGGTGTGAACTCGGTTTCCAGCACCATCTGGCCACGCAGCGCGTCCTGGAAATCCTCGCGGGTCTGGGGATCCTGGATGTCCACCGACAGGCGCCTGACCTCGCTGTCGATGGCGCTGGCGTAGGCCCGCAGCGCCGCCTGCATCACCGCTTCGCGCCGGTGGATGCTCGCTGCGCCGCAGCAGAACGCCGCGTTGGCGGCATTGCGGCGGCGCATGATGATGTCGTAGAACATCTGCGGCTCGCTCACGAAGGGGTCGCGGCCGATGTGGACCGGCCCGGCCACACCCTCCACCAGCCGACCGAGCCAGCGCCCTGGCGTGCCGATGTGCCGCTCCAGCCAGTCGGGCAGCGGGCGCCCTTGCGGCAAGTCGAAGAACCACTGCGGCGTCTGCACCCAGGCCACGTCCGGATCGCGGAAGTAGCCCAGCGTGTTTTCCAGGATGCTCGGGAAGAGCCGGGTGTCGGAGTCGCAGATGACGATGAAATCGCCGCCGGTCTGCTCCATGGCGTTGCGCAGATTGCCGGCCTTGAAGCCGATGTTGTTGGTGCGGCTGATGTAGAGAATCTGCTCCTGCTCGCAAATGGCGCGCATGGTGTCGCGCCGGCCGTCGTCGAGCACGTGGATGCGCAGATCGATGGGATGGGGATAGCGCACCGCCTTGGCGTCGCGGATGGTCAGCCGCACCAGCTCCTCGTCCTCGTTATAGGTCGTGATGAACACGTCCACCGCCACCGGGCGCTCCGGCATTTCCTCCTGGTCCACGCACTGGCGGATGCTGTCGGGCGCCGGGCGCATCGCGTAGTCGCGTGTCTGCCAGAGGTTGACCGTGAACAGGATCAGACCGATGTAGGCCAGCGTCTCGGCCACCGCCAGCGGCACGGCGAACCACAGTGCATCCGGGTTCAGCGAGACACTCCAGCGCCAGTAGATGTAGCTGGCGCCGAACACCAGCGCGATCACCGCCAGGAATTGCCAGACCAGCTCGATGCCCGGTCGATACGGCACAGGCTCGGGCGGTTTGCGGCTTTCGAAGGGTTCGAAGTAAAACGCCATGATGATTCTCTGGTGGGGACGGAATGCGCAGGAGCCGGGTGGCGGGTCCGCAGCAAGGGTCAGTCCGTGGAGGGTGGTAAGTCCTTGACGAGGTACAGGCGGTTGCCCGTGTCGTCGGCCACGTAGTCGAGCTGGTCGAAGCAACCTCGGATGAGCGCCAGACCCATGCCCCCTTCGGGGATGTTGTCCAGGTCATCCGGGTCGAAATCGAAGACCGACCCATCAGCCTGCGCGAGCAGGTCGGTCGGAATCGGGCTGCCCCGGTCGTGGACGGACAAGTGCCACTGCACTGCGGTGGTCCGGCAGGTCAGGGTGATTCGACCGTGCCCGGTGTCGCCATAGCCATGCCGGACCACGTTGGTCAGCACCTCGGTCATCCCCAGGTCGATTTCGGCTGCCCAGGTGACGCCGCCGCGTGCGTTGGCCAGCAGATTCAGTTCGGCGCACAGGCGCGAAACCTCGTCCAGCGTCGCGGGGATGTCGGCATCCAGGAACGTGAGACCGGCCGTGTCGAGTCTGGGCGACGGGAGTTCGTGGTCCATGGGGAAGGGGCCTGGGGTGGTGGGCGGGACGCTGCAGGGTGGGGTGGCGCCGTGTAGCGCGGCGGGTGTGCTGTGCTGCATTCAGCCTGCGGCGAGTGCCGCCTCGTACATGGCCGTGCGCAGATCGGCGTGCGCGGGGTGTTCGGCGGGTGGCGTGCGGGCATCCCCCAGCACCCAGCGCATGTCGGTATCGACCAGGTCCACCGCATCTCCGCTTGGCTCGATGAACTTGCCGGCGAAGACGATGCGCTCGTCGAGCAGCGCACCCTCGGTGACGCGGGTGTAATCGCCCAGGATGCCGCCGCGGATGCGCACCCCGGCTTGCAGCACGCAGTTGGCCCCGATCATGGCCGGGCCTTCGATGTGGACGCCCGCACCGATTCGGGTGCCGCTGCCCAGGTAGACCGGCCCGCGGATCAGGACGTTTTCGGCGATCGTCACCCCCAGCCCGGCGAACACCCCCGGCCGGATCTCGCGACCCGGCACCTTCAGGCCCTGCACGCGGCCTTCCAGGATCAAGCGCGTGGCGTTCCAGAAGTCATTCACGCAGCCGATGTCCACCCATTCGAAGGGCAGGCTGATGGCGCACACTTTCTCGCCGGCTGCGATCAGACGCGGGAAGAGCTGCGAGCCGATGTCGTATTCGGTGCCGGCGGGGATGTGGTCGAAGACCCGCGGCTCGAACAGGTAGATGCCGGTGTTGATCGTGTTCGACGCCGCCTCGGCCACCTTGGGTTTCTCCTGGAAGCGCAGCACGCGGCCTTGCGTGTCGGTGACGACGACCCCGTACTTGCTGACCTCCTCACGGGGCACTGGCTTGGTCACGATCGTGGCCACCGCGCCGCTGGCACGGTGAAAGCGCAGCACCTCGGTGAGATCCACGTCGATCAGGGCATCGCCGCACAGGACGGCGAAGGTGTCGTCGAAGAAGCCGCAGTGGTCCTGGATGCGGCGCATGCCACCGGCCGAGCCCAGCGGATGGTCCTGGAACTCGCCATTGATCAGCTTGCCCTCGTAGGAGTAGGCGATCGACACGCCGAACCGGTCGCCGTCCCGGAAGTAGTCCTCGATCGCGTGCGACAGGTAGCTGGTGTTGACGTAGATCTCGTCAAAGGCGTGCCGGTGCAGGTGGTCGATGATTGCCTCCATGATCGGCTTGCGGATCAGCGGGATCATTGGTTTGGGCAGCACGTTCGTCAGCGGACGCACGCGCGTGCCCTTGCCGGCAGCGAGAATCATGGCTTTCATGGCGGAAGCTCCGGTGGCGTAGGCGAGGTCGGGGGTGGGGGCGGGATCAGGCAGTGGCCGCGGCAGGCTCGATCGTGAAGACGCGGTCCATGCGGGTCAGCTTGAACAGGCCCAGCACGGTCGGCGAAGCCCCTCGGATGACGATGCTGCCCTGGCCGTTGAGCGCCTTGAGGATGGACACCAGCGTGCCCAGGCCGCTGGAGTCGATCAGCTTGACCGCACGCATGTCCAGCACGATGCGACGGGCGCCAGCGTTGACGATCTCCATCATGTCTGCCTTGAACTGCGGTGCGAACGAGGCGTCCAGGCGGGGGGAGTGGACGGCCACGACGGTATCGGCGCCAGAGTGGGAAATGTCGAGTTGCATGAGAAAGTCTCCATGTCGGGGTCACATCGCCGGCGTCGGGCCGGCACCGTTGGTGCGTTCGATGACCAGCATCGAAACATCGTCCTTGAAGGCATCGCTGTCGTGGCCGCTCCAGCGGCGCATCTCCTCGCGGAATGCGTGGGGCAGCGCCTCGATCGGATCCTGTCGCCGTGACGCAAGGAAAGCGGCCAGCCGTTCGACGCCGTACTCGATCTCCTCCGGGGATTCGCATTCCGTCACCCCATCGGAGTACAGGCACAAGCGGTCGCCCGGTGCGAGCTGGCAGTGCAGGTGGTGGTAGTCGGCGAAATCGAACAGCCCCACCGGCATGTCGCCCTCCTCGTCGAGCACCTCCGTGGAACCGTCAGCCCGCGCGATCACCGGCACGGTGTGGCCTGCCCGCACCAGCACCGTCTCGCCCGTGCGCTCGTCCAGCACACCGTAGATGCAGGTCAGGTAGTTGGAGCCCAGCTCCAGGCTGGTCATCTGGCGGTTGAGGGCGCGCAGCGCCTGTGCGGGCGGTGTGATCCGGGTCTGCCCGTCCTGTCCGGGTCGGTGCAGGACGCACCCGGTGGAGCGGGGATCGAGGCTCTGGGTCATCAGCATGCCGACCATGGCCGCCGCCACCCCGTGACCAGCCACATCGACGTTGTAGAAGCCGATGTGCTCGTCATCCAGACGGAATCCGTTGATGGCGTCCCCCGAAACCCGGGACGAGGGCAGGAACAGCCAGGCCATGCGGCTGCGCTGCGAGTCCAGCGCGGCGCGGGGCAGCATGGCTTTCTGGAATTCGCCGGCCGCGTGGATGTCGGCGTTGATGTGGGCCAGCGCGTCGTGGAGCTGCCGGTTGCGCACGTTCAGCGAACTCTGCAGTTCGA
>JBEEMX010000252.1:0-6762 GCA_041192465.1 Pseudomonadota bacterium
ATGCCGGTCGTCACGATCGCGCCGAACGACCAGTTGCTGGAGAAGCTCAAGAGCAACCTGCAGGAAGTGCGTGCGCGGGGCGGCGAGCTGTTCGTCTTCGCCGACGCGGACACGCGCATCGAGAACGAGCCGGGTGTCCACGTCATCCGGATGCCGGAGCACTACGGCGCGCTGAGCCCGATCCTGCACGTCGTGCCGCTGCAGTTGCTGGCGTATCACACGGCGTGTGCGCGGGGGACGGATGTGGACAAGCCGCGGAATCTGGCGAAGAGCGTGACGGTGGAGTGAACGGGGCCGTACGGCGAGGCCACCGATTGGCGGTCAGTCGGCTCCGCGATCGACCCGAAAGGGACGGTCCTCAGTGCCTATCTGCGCAGCAGTCCCGGCACCGCCTTGTACCGGTCGGCGTCCGGGAACAGCACCCGCGTCGTGCGCTCCGGGTCCAGATTGAACGCTTCGGCGCACGTCGAAGCGATCACGGTGTCCAGTGCCAGGGTGGGCCGGAGGTCACGGCCTTCGAACAACTGGCCGGATGCCAGGCCCGGCCAATCTGTGATGATCCGACCGCCCTGCACTGCACCACCGATCACCATGGCGGCAGCCGCGGTGCCATGGTCCGTGCCGCCGGTGCCGTTGGCGGCGACGGTGCGTCCGAACTCGGTGGCGACCAGGACGACCGTCTGCGCCCAGGTGGCTCCCATGCCTTCGCGCAGCGCGCCGATCAGGCCGTCCAGCCCGAGCAGTTGCCTGGTCAGGCGGGCGTCTTGCCCACTGTGCGTGTCCCAGCCGCTGGTTTCGATCATGGCGATGCGCGGTCCGTCAGCGCGTGCCAGGAACCCCGCCGCGGTGCGGCCGAGCGCGGCGGCATCCTGTCGGTTCCCGCCACCTTCCATCCTTTCGCCCGCCATGCCGCGGGCTTCGAGTGCCGAGGTCCACAGCGCATGCAACTGCCGGTCTGGCGCATAGAGTTGCTTCACCCGCACGAGCAAGTCTTCGTTGGCCTCTGGCAAGGTGGACGGTGCATACGTCGTGACTTCGAGTGCACCCTGCATGGCCAGCGGCACGGCTGGCGAAAACGCGATCGCATCTTTGCCGCTGTGCGGCAGCATGCCGAGCAGCCGGTTCATCCAGCCATCCTTCAGCTGGTACGGTGACTTGCCGCCAGTTTCCAGCACGTTCTGCGCGTCGAAATGTGAGCGGTCGCGGTACGGCGACGCGACCGCGTGCAGGAAAGTGGCTTCTCCGCCAGCGAAAAGCTGTCGCAGCTTGGGCAGTGCCGGGTGCAATGCAAACGTGCCATCCAACTTGAGGGCGGCTGCCGGGTCAATGGCAAGTGGGCCACGCAGTGCGGCATAGGCCGGCTCGGCGTAGGGGATGACGATGTTCAAGCCATCCGCCGCGCCGCGCTGGATGATGAAGACGAAGCGTCGCTCGGTCGCAGCCTGTGCGAAAAGCACCTGCGGTGCAGCCAGCAGGCTGGCCGCACCCATAAAGCCACGTCGGTCCATGCGCATGCCTATCTCCTCAAGAATTCGGGGGAAACCAGCAACAGCGCGAGTGCCGTGCCGCCGCTCTCTGCGCGCGCGATCGCCGTTGCGGTGGCCTCGGTCAGCACGCCCGGCAGTACCTGCGGCGCCAGACTGCGTGCGTCCGCTGCGTCGCCCGCTTCCTGCGCGAGCCGTTGTGCGACTTCCACGCGCCGCATCAGCGCATCGGGCGCGGCCCAGGTGGCTGCGGTATCGCTGTAGCCTGCAGGCGAACCGGGTCGCCACACCGGCTGACCCAGTTGAGTCATCAGGTTTGCAGCCTGCATGGGCGCCATTGAGCGCCGGCCGAGCGCGCGCAGGCTGGAGATCGACCAGTCCCAGGGCGACTTGAACTTGGCGGCGGCAGGCTGCCACGCCTCTGGCGACGCGATCAATGCGCGGTAGACGCTCGTGAGGTCGCCGCCGGTGCGCGCAAAGGTCTCGGCCAGGCGCTGGACCAATGCCGGTGGCGGATCGTCCGCGACGAAGTGACGTGCGAGCTTGCGTGCGACGTGCAGCGCGGTGGCCGGCGCCGCGACGAGGTCGTGAATCACGGCGCGCGCCTGCGCTTCGCCCCCATCGGAATAGGCCTTGCCGAGGATGGTGCGCGTGCCGGGCTCGTGCAGCGCAGACACAAAACGGAAGGTCGCACCGCCGGTGGTTCCGCCGCTGCTTCCGCCATCACCGGGCAGTGTCCAGCCGGTGAGGGCGCGCGCGAACTCCTTCACGTCCTCCTGCGTGTAACCGCTGCGTACCCCCAGGGTGTGCAGCTCAAGGATCTCGCGCGCGAGGTTCTCGTTGAGGCCCCGGCCACGCGAGCCCATCAGGCTGCCCGGGCCTGTCGACTGCGCCTGGTCCAGGTACAGCAGCATCGCCGGGTGCCGCACGACCGCCAGCAGCAGGTCCTCGAATCGGCCCAGCACGTGGGGCCGGATCGCATCGGCCTCGAAGCTTCCCGCCAGGCCCACGATCAGCAGCTTGTCGACGGACACCGCGAAGTGGTTGGACCAGAAATGCACCAGCCGCTCGGCGAAGGGCGTGGCCGTCTGCAGCGCGCTGGTCGTGCGCGCGCCCACCGCGGCTTGGTACTCCCTGCTGCCTTCGCGCAGGTAGCCCTCGCGGATGCCGCTGCGCTGGCCCTCGGGGGCCTCGCGCACGGAGCGCTGCATGCTGTTCCAGACATCGATGAGTGCAGGCGTGCGCAGCAGTGGCTTCCAGGCCGCGGGCAGCGGCTCGTAGGCATCCATCTGCGCGAGCAGCCAGCGCTGCGGGTCGGCCGGCGGCGCGTCGTCAGGCCGTGCGCCAAGGCCGAAGCGGTTCAGGGCAAGAGCGGAGGAAGTCATGGGCGCTATCTTGGCAGCCAACGCGGCGAATCCAACACATCTAGATCGTTGTCGGATATTTGTCGGATATGGATGGCTGCTCAATGAACCCGCAGCACCTCAAACTGCTGTCGGTTGGGGGCGACCTGTATCGACACCTCATCACCCTCGCATTTACCCAGCATGGCCCTGCCCAAAGGGGCATCGCTGCTGATGACCTGAACAATCTGAGCGCCGCTGACCAACTGCATGCTGCCGCCATCCGGGCCGAGAAAGAGCTGTTGCTGCTTGTCGTCGGCATCAACCAGGCAGACCAGCGCGCCGAGCTGTATGCCTTTGCTGGCGTCGTAGGGGAGCGGGCGGAATTGGCGCCAATGGGCCAGTGCCTGGCGAATGGCTTCGGCGCGACGGGCTTGGCCGATGGCCAGGTAGGCGGCTTCGAGTCCCAAGGTGTCGTACTTGTTTTCGGCGATGTTTTCTTCGTGCGTCGCCGTTTCATGGGCCGCCCGCACGGCCTGTTCGGCTTGCAGCAGGTCTTCGGAGAGCCGTTGCAGCACCTGCTGCTGCAGCAAGAATTTATCCATGGTGAAAGGTAGGCCTCTCGAACAAGCGGGGGCAGGTTTTGATTATGAAGGGCTCCACCAGCCTTCGACGCTTCTGTTGGTTGACGGTCAACTTCAGCCATGCGTCGGGTTCTGCCAGTCGTCACGGGCAGTCGGCGCCCTTCGCGGGCCGACGCGTCGGCTGCGCTGCGCGAGTGACCGACCGCTACCCTGTGGTCCTGCCGACTCGATGTCCCGCCAAGGCGCGAGGTACCCTCGGGCGGGCGCGCCGACCGGTCAACCCCACAGGAGCAAAGACATGTCCTACATCGATGGTTTCGTGATCGCGGTCCCCACGGCCAACAAGCAGAAGTTCATCGAGCACGCGCGCCATTTCGACTCGCTGTTCATCGAGCTGGGCGCGATCCGCGTGATCGAGGGCTGGGGCGACGACGTCCCCGACGGGAAAGTCACTGATTTCCGCCGCGCAGTCCAGGCCACGGCCGAGGAGACGGTGGCCTTTTCGTGGGTCGAATGGCCGATCGTTGTCGGCTGTGGATGGCTGCAAACGATTCGATTCGACCGGTATTGGTTTTCTGGCAGGCACGTATCGCATCAAGTAAGTAGACCAAGCATGGCAACATGCCGACGGGTTGGTCAGACCAGGGCGATTGCATGTAACTTCTCTTGACAGAATGGCTGTAGATCTAGGGGGAAGCATGCGTCGTGCCCGTGATCAGAGTCAGGGTCGAAGGTGATACAACGGCGCCCTTGCGCTGAATCGAGCGCGTCAAGCGAGAGCCGCCCGCATGAATCTGAAAGATCAAGTGGCCATCCTGTCGGCGTTTGCCGATTTGCCGGATCCACGCGGTGGTCGCCACCGACTGCACCCGCTGCAAGAGGTGCTGCTGGTGGCCCTTGCAGGCATGGCCAGCGGCGCCGAGGACTGGGTCAGCGTGAGCGAGTGGGGTGAGATGAGGCTGGCGTGGCTGCGGCAGTTTCTGCCCTTCAAGCGTGGCATCGCCTCGCACGACACGTTCCGGCGGGTGTTCGCACTGCTCGACGCCTCGCAGTTCGAGGCATCGTTCATGGCGTGGATGAGTGGGCTGTGCCCGAGCCTGGCCGACCAGACGATCGCCATCGACGGCAAGAGCCTGCGTGGCTCGCGTTCGGCCAAGGGCCTCACCCACTTGGTATCGGCCTGCCACACCGACAGCGGCCTGACGCTGGCGCAGGGCCGCACCGCCGACAAGAGCAACGAGATCACGGCCGTGCCCGCCCTGCTGGAGGCGCTCGATATCCGGGGCGCGACCGTGACCATTGATGCGATGGGCTGCCAGCGCCTGATCGCCAACAAGATCGTCGAGCGCGGCGCCCACTACATCCTGTCGACCAAGAACAACCAGCCCAAGCTCGCACAGGCCACCCAGACCGGGTTCGACCACTCCGTGCGGGATGTCGCCCAAGGCTTGTTGCAGCAGCACATCACCCTCGACAAGGACCATGCCCGGCTGGAAACCCGCCGCTGCGTCATCTCGCGCGACCTGGCCCACTTCGACCCCGAGTTGCGCCACCAGTGGCCCGGCTTGCAGACCACCATCATGGTGGAGTCCACCCGAGAGATTCTCAGCGGCACCCACAAGGGCCGCATCACCACCGAGCGGCGCTACTACATCAGCTCCGCCGCCTTCGACGCTGCCGAGTTCAATCGGCGCATCCGCGCCCACTGGCGCATCGAGAACCGCTGTCACTGGCTGCTCGATGTCGTCTTCGGCGAGGACGACTGCCGCCTGCACACCGGCCACGGTGCCCAGAACTTCGCCATCCTGCGCCGCATCGTCCTCAACCTGCTCAAGAACGAGAAGTCCACCAAGGCCAGCGTCAAGCTCAAGTGGCTCCGCCTGGGATGGAGCGTCGATTACCTGCAGTCCCTGCTCGGCTTGTCGCCACGGTGAGGCCACAATTCCACATCACTACATTCGGCTCGGCGTCAAGAAAAGTTACACGCAATCGCCCTGCTGTTTGCCGCCAGTCAAGAGATTGGCATCACACCAGAACAGTGGGCGGATTGGTTGCTGGCCGACAGCGCTTGGTGGCTTTGGTCCCCAGATACGGGGCGGGAGGTGTTCAGACTGTTGGTTCTGCAGGGGCAGCAATTGGCTGGTGCTAGTCAGGAGCGTTTAGAGTCCGCCATCTTGGCCGGCCTGCCGCGCCAAATGTACTGGGATGATCTGGAACCAGAACGATGGCAAGACTTGGTGGATCGTTCAGTCTGGCTGCATCTGGCCAAACTGAACGCATCTGGCCTCACCCTGGGCGTGCCCGCAGCATCACGCTTGGCCGAACTGTCCAATGCTTATCCGAAATGGCAGTTGAAGACCAACGAGAGTGACGAGTTCTCTCACTGGATGAGTGGTACTGGGGATCCGGATTATGAAGAAAACCGGGATATCGACATCGCGCCTCGAAAGCGGTGCGAACTCGCCCTGTGGCTTGTTAAGCCCCAGTCTGAACATCGACTGCTCTACGAAGACACGTGGCGTGATGTCTGCCGTACTCGCTTCTTTCACAGTCTATGTGCGCTTTACGATCTGGCACGGGAAGGCCGATGGCCAGCCAACCGTTGGCGCGAGGCACTTCAGGTCTGGAGTGAAGAAGGAAAAGTGTTGCGGTCATGGAAATATGCCGCGCCTCTGGTGCAGACTATGCCTGACGCCGTCCTGCAAGATATTGCCCACGGCTTGACAGGGTGGATTGAGGTCGTTTCAAAGTCGATTAATCAGCAGGAGGAAATGCTGCTGAGCATCTGCCGCCGAGTTCTGTCACTGCCACTCAAAGCGGGCACCGGCATGACCCTCAACGGGGAACCAATTGATCAACCTATTACTGAAGCCATCAACCATCCGGTCGGGCATATCACACAGGCGCTGATCAACCTTTGGTTTAAACGCAACCCGAACGACAGCGATCAGCTTTCGGACGACATCAAGCCTTTCTTCACGAAGCTCTGCGACGTACAAATGGATCGATTCCGTCACGGGAGGGTGCTGCTGGGCTCGCAATTGATCGCACTTTTCCGCGTGGATCGAACTTGGACTGAGAAGTACCTATTGCCGTTGTTCGATTGGGATAATCCCGGCGAAGCGAAAGCGGTGTGGGAAGGATTCCTGTGGTCGCCACGGCTTTATCCGCCATTGTTGATTGCGTTCAAACCGCAGTTCCTGGAGAGCGCAAACCACTACGCCGACCTAGGCGAACACCGCCAGCAGTTCGCAGCCTTCCTGACTTATTCAGCGCTCGGGCCGACCGCGGGCTACACCGTGGATGAATTTCGAACCGCGATTGGAGTGTTGCCTCGACAAGGGCTGGAGG
>JBEEMX010000253.1:0-5406 GCA_041192465.1 Pseudomonadota bacterium
GGACCACCGCGGCCAACTGCTGATGCCCGGCTTCATCGACACGCACGTCCACAGCCCGCAGCTCGACGTGATCGCCAGTTTCGGCACCGAACTGCTCGATTGGCTGAACACCTACACCTTCCCGGCCGAACTCCGCCACGCCGACCCGGCCGTGGCACAGGCGGGCGCCGAAACCTTCCTCGACGCGCTGCTGGCCCACGGCACCACCACCGCCGTCGTGTTCCCCACCGTCCACCGCGTCTCCGCCGACGCACTGCTGGCGGGCGCACACCGCCGCGGCATACGCCTGATCGCCGGCAAGGTGCTGATGGACCGCCACGCACCGGACGGCCTGCGCGACGACGTTCCCGGCGCCGAACGCGACAGCCGCGACCTGATCCGCCAGTGGCACGGCACCGGGCGGCTCGCCTACGCGATGACCGTCCGCTTCGCCCCGACCAGCACGCCGGAGCAACTGGCGATGGCGGGCCGGCTCATGGCCGAGGTGCCCGGGCTCTACATGCAGACCCACGTCGCCGAGAACCGCGCCGAGGTCGCCTGGGTCGCCGAGCTGTTCCCCGAGGCGCGCAGCTACCTCGATGTCTACCACCGCGCCGGCCTGCTGAACGAACGCGCCGTGCTCGCCCACGGCATCTGGCTCGACGCCGCCGACCGCCAGTTGCTCGCCGACACCGGCGCCCAGATCGCGCACAGCCCGAGTTCGAACCTCTTCCTCGGCAGCGGCCTGTGTGCGTGGCCTGAGCTGGAAGCGGCCGGGGCGCGGGTCACGCTGGCGAGCGACGTGGGCGGCGGCACCAGCCTGTCGATGCTGCGCACGCTGGCGGATGCGTACAAGGTGCAGGCGTTGCGCGGTGTGAAGCTCACGGCGTGGAAGGCGCTGCATGGCGCGACGCTGGGGGCTGCGCAGGCGCTCGGGCTGGACCACGAGATCGGTTCGCTCGAAGCGGGCCGCGTCGCCGATCTGGCGCTGTGGGACTGGGCGCATGGGCCGGTCGCGCAGCACCGCGACGGGCGGGTGCGGCAGTTGCACGAGCGGGTGTTTGCGTGGATGACGCTGGGGGATGAGCGGAACTTGCGAGGGGTTTGGGTGGCGGGGGTGCCGAACTGGCGGCAGTTTGCAGCCGTCCTCAGGGATTCACCGCATTGGGATGGTGATCCGGTTGCGGTGCAGGAGGCGATGCGCTGTGAGTGGGATTGAGGCAGCGTCCAGCCTATGATTGGCACCTGTCTTGCGCCCAGGAGGTATTCATCATGCTGGTGATCAATGTCCAGGAACCTGCCCTCGATCTGGCCGGGTTGCTCCAACACATGGAGTCCGGCGACGAGGTGGTGCTCGCCCGCGCTGGTCGATTGGTGGCACGGCTGGCACCTTATGAACCCGCCCCGCGCAAGCAGATGAAGCCTGGTGCGATGGCGGGGCAGATCCGCATGGCGGACGATTTCGATGCTCCGCTGGATGATCTGTTCGGCCAAGGGCCAGTGGAGCCTGCAGCGTGAGGGTAATGCTCGACACGCACCTGATGATCTGGTGGCAACTGGCCCATCCGCGCTTGCCCGCCGTGCTGCCTGACCTTGTCGCGCAGGCCGAATCGATCTACTTCAGCCGGGCATCCCTCTGGGAAATGGCCATCAAATCCTCGCTGGGGCGTCTGGATGTTGACTTGGTGAAGTTTTCTGCTGAAGTGGAGCGCCAGGGCTTCAAGTGGCTCGACATTCGCCATGAACACCTGCTGGCGGTGTCGCGGCTCCCTCAGCGTGAAGATCACCGAGATCCGTTCGATCGGCTGCTGGTGGCACAGAGCCAAGTGGAACCCCTGATCCTGCTGACGGCCGATGGCGCACTCGGGCCATACGGGAGCACGGTCAGGGTGATCTGAGCTGACGCCTGCCCGCGCTCGTCGCGCATGTGCCAGACCGTGGTGAAGGTGCCGCTGCGGTACGGCGCGGTGAAGTCGAGGCTGAGCGTCACCGGCTGACCGGGCGGTGTGTCGGGCAGGGGTGTGCTCGCGGTGTGGCAGCGCAGGCGGGCGCTTCCCGAGGGTCTGCGGTGTGGCGGTGGTCGTGGAGGTAGTGCCGCAGCAGCACGATCGGCGAGACATGCAGCGCCCCTGACAGCCGCGTCAGCGTGTGAACGGACGGGTCGCGGGTGGCGCCGTTCAGCAGCGAATACAGGTGCGAGCGCGTGATGCCGGCCCTGTCGGCGAGGTCGGACATCGACAGCGCCAGTTCATGCCGTTTGCGCTGGACCAGCTCCTGGATCGGCGAGCCTCTGCTCGGTGTGTGCAGGTTCATTGAGGGCCTCTCCCCGTGATTTTTTGTGCTGTGGCATGTACTCGAAGGCGCTTTCCTAGGCCCAGGTGTCTGCTTTGCAGTGAACAAAGGGCATGCACTTCGGGGCAGTCAATGACTGCATCGGTGCAGCCCCAACTTGTCAAAAAACACCAACTAGGTTAAATTCTGTCATGGAGAAGCGAACGCCGCATTGCAAGCTGACATTGGTCAAAGCCTTGCTGGACGTGGGCCGAGTCCGGGCGACCCATTCCGCCCGGCTCGGAGCCACGGCGCTGGGCTTTGAACTCGCCGACATGCTGGCCGTGGTGGGGGCGCTCGCACCGTCGGACTTCTACAAGAGCATGACCACCCACGCCGACCACACGGTGTGGCAGGACGTGTACCGCCCCAGCACACAGGCGGGCGACGTGTACCTGAAGCTGACGGTCATTGACGATGTGCTGATCGTGTCCTTCAAGGAGCTATGACCATGAAATGCCCTGTCTGCGGCGCGGCGGAACTGATCCACGACACCCGCGACCTGCCCTACACCTACAAGGGCGAAACCACCACGATCCCTGCGGTGACGGCCGATTTCTGCCCCGCGTGCGACGAGTCCATCACCGACATGGCGGAAACCGGGCGCGTCATGCGCGAGATGCAGGCGTTCAACAAGCAGGTGAACGCCGCCACCGTGGACCCCGGTTTCATCGCCAACGTGCGCAAGAAGCTCGACCTCGGCCAGCGCGAGGCCGCGCAGATCTTCGGCGGCGGCGTCAACGCCTTCTCGCGCTACGAAACCGGCAAGACCCGCCCGCCGCTGGCCTTGGTGAAGCTGCTGAAGGTGCTGGATCGACACCCGGAGTTGCTGGACGAGGTGCGGGCGGCGTAATGGCGAATCACGGTGTCCGGACCATCGCGTAGGGTGTTTGTGTACACATTGATGCACAATGGTGGCATCAAAGCACCTTGCCAGGAGCCACCATGGAAACCAAGTCTGTCGGCATCCGCGAGTTCCGCGCCGGACTTGCCGAGTTCATCGACAACAAGCAGCCCGTCGCCGTCACGCGGCATGGTCAGACCGTGGGTTTTTTCATCCCCACGGCTCGCCCCGCCCACGCCGATCTTCAGGCGCTGCGTGACGCGGCGGACAAGCTCGAAGCCGTCATGTCGCTGACGGAGGACGAGGTCGAGTCCTCCGTCCGGGACTTCGATGTGCTGCGCAAAGGCGCTGCTGCACGCCGACGCGCCCCGAAATCAATGAAATGAATCCTCGAACCATCGTCCTGGATGCGAACGTGCTGATGCGTGCCGTTCTCGGTCGCAGGGTGGCCGGTTTGCTGGAGACCTTCGCAGTGCAGGTGACTTTCCTGGCACCAGAAGTGGCCTTTGACGACGTGCGCGAGCACTTGGCCACCGTCTTGGCCAAGCGCGGGGAGTTGGCGGCGCTGCAGCCGGCTTTGGACAAGCTGACTGCGCTGCACGGGGTGGTGCAGTCCGTGGACCCCACCGAGTACGAGGCCATGAAGTCGGCTGCGCTGGCCCGCATCGGCCCGCGTGACCCCGATGACTGGCCCATCCTGGCTTGTGCGCTCCTGCTGAATTGCCCTATTTGGACGGAAGACCGCGACTTCTTTGGCACCGGCGTGGCGACCTGGACGACAGCCCTGGTGGAGTTGTACTTCACCGAACCGAACCCAGGTTCGGTAGACCATTGACACCTGAACCGTCCCGGCCGGCACCGTCTACATCCACAAGAAGTGCGCCGGCCGGTTGGTGGCACGGCTTGCGCCGTATGAGCCGGCCCAGCGCAGGCGGCTCGTGCCCGGTGCGATGGCGGGGCAGATCCGCATCGCGGATGATTTTGATGCCCCGCTCGATGATCTGTTTGGTCAAGGGCCGCTGGAGCCTGCGGCGTGAAGGTGTTGCTCGACACGCACCTGAACTGGTGGCGCAGAGCATGGCCGAGCCGCTGATCTTGCTCACGGCCGATGCGGCACTCGGGCCATACGGGAGCACGGTCAGGGTGATCTGAATCCGCCTGACGAGGTGCGGGCGGTGCAGCGTGGTGACGTGTGCGGTTGGGGTGGTGATCCGGCGGCGGGCACCTGCCACCGTGGGCTATGCCTTGTGCTGGAGCGAACGGATCATGGCCTCGCGCAAGATGGCATTGATCTTGGTCTGGTAACCCTTGCCTTGGCCCTTGAGCCAAGCCAGCACGTCCGAATCCACGCGCACGGTGGTCGAGGTCTTGGTGGGCTTGTAAAAAGGGTTCTGCACGGCGTTCCTCCAGAACGCATCATCCAGTAGCGCGATGTCGCTGCAGTCGATGTCGCTGTCCGGCATTTCAGACAGCGCCTTGAGTTCGGCCTTCTGTGCGTCTGTCAGCGGTGGCAGCTTGTTCAGGTCAACCTCATGGCGAACAGTTTTGCGCATAGTGCTTCCTCTCTTTCGGTTCGGCGCGACGTGCCGAAATGATGCGGATCAGCTCAGTCCCGTCCTCGTCGTCCCGGACGGTATGGGCCACCAGCAGCAACAGGTGACCCTCCACGGTGCCCAAGGTTTGCCAGCGGCGCTCCCCGTGCTCGATGCGAGCTTGCTCGACCAAGGCGAACGGATCAGCAAAGAAGCGGGTTGCCATCTCGAAGCTCACCCGGTGCTTCTTGAGATTGCTCTGCGCTTTCGCTTGATCCCATTCAAATTTTGTCATTACAGTTATGTTACTACATTGGACCGATAGCAGCACGCACATGGACATCATTCACGCCCGGCTCAAGGTGGCCGAAGCCCGTGCCAAGGAGTTGAAACATGCAAAAACAGGCCATTGACGGCGTCGAGGTGACGCGCAGTTCCGGCAACGTGTTCGCCGACCTGGGCTTGCACGACGCCGAGAAGCTCAAGATCAAGGCGGGCCGTCCGAGCGCAAGCTGATGGACTGTCTGAACCGGCTGGGCTACGACATCGAGATCAAGGTCCGGCCGGCGGCGCAGCCGGTCGGGCATTTGATGCTGGCCGTCGGCTGATCAGAGAAACACATCCGCCGGTGGTGCGTCCGGGATCGGCGCCACTTGATCCTCGTAGTGGCGCACCTGCTCCGACAGGAAATCGAGCACTTCGGCCAGCGGGTGGTGCTCG
>JBEEMX010000254.1:0-5405 GCA_041192465.1 Pseudomonadota bacterium
CGACCTGCACCTCCACCTGCTCGTGCAGGCCCAGCGCGAACAGCCGCTGCACCTGCGGTGCCGCGTGCGGCAGCCACGGCTCCACAGGCCGCGCCTGCCGGGTTGGGTCGTGGTGCGAGTGGATGCCGGCGCTGTCACCACTGGCGTCTTCGTGGAGCAGCAGGTCGAGCCGTCCACGGGCCATCTGCGCCTGCGTGCGCTCGACCATGCGGCCCAGGTCGATCACGGCCGACACCAGCCCATGGACGCGGCTCGCATCGTGGCGGCTGTCCACGTCCATGCTGCCGGTCAGCACCGGGGCGTACAGCGTCACGGCGCTCACGTCCGAGGCCGCGCGGGCCAGCGACACATACGGCGCCGTCGCCCGCACGCCGCCGAACGCTACCGCCTCGCGGACCGCGCCATGGCGCTCGGGATCACCGGTCTCATCGACGCACACCAGCGCCTCGTTGCCGTCCGACGGTGTGGCCCAGCGCAGCGGGTAGTACAGCGGCCGTTCCTCCGCCCGCACCAGCGCGCCGTCGGTGTTCATCTCGCGGATGTACTGGCCGTCCTGCCCAAGCGGGCTGTCCTCGAACACGGTGCGGTTTTCGTTCACCACGCGCTGCAGCCAGCCGAAGTGCAGCACCCACGGACTGCGCGCTGCCATCGGTCCGGCCACGGTGTTGAACTCGTCCTGCGCGATCTCGCGGCGGTAGTGGAAGTCGCGCAGCCGCTCCACGTCGCTCACTGCCATGTCGATGTGGTTCTGCAGTGCCATGGCCAGTGCGCGGGCTTCGCCGCGGAAGGCTTCGGTGCGGGTCTGCACGGTGAGACTGCCGGCCAGCGACACCGCCAGCAGCGTCAGCCCCAATCCCAGACATTGCACCGGAAACGGCAGCATCGCCAGCAGCGCCCGGCCCGACACCCGCCCGCCCTCCTGCGGCGCGATCAGCACCAGCGGTGTCACCAGCAGCAGCCCGACCAGTTGCGCCAGCCCCATGTCCAGCCACAGCCGCAGCAGGGCGGCGGTGTGCCCGTCCGGCGCGCTGACGAGGTCGAGCTGCCACCACACGCCGACCAGCAAGGCGCTGCCTGCCGTGCTCGCCAGCGTCGCCACCGCCGCGAAGCGCAGCGGCTGCCAGCCCGGTTGTTCCCGCACACGGCCGCGCAGGCCGCGCAGCAGTTGCGCGCTGGCCATCGTCTGCACGGCGGTCACCGAGGCCAGCGCCAACAGGCCCAGTGCCACGGCGACGGGTGAATCCATCCCCTCTGCCTGGCACCGCGTCAGCCACACCCCGTAACCCACCAGCCAGCCGAAGGCCAGCGCCGGCCATGCCTGCTGCCGCCACCGCAGCAGCAACCCCAGCGACAACCCCGCCACTGGCCACAGCCCCGCCGACGCAGCGACCGGCGATGGACTGCCCACGCCCTGGCCCACCAGCCACGCCAGCAACACGCCGGTGGCCACCTGCAGAGCCCACGGCGGAGGGCGGTGGTGCAGGTCGGATCCGGACACTGGGGCGGCAACGCTCGGGGCCATCACACTTCTCGATTACGCAGCAGTGGCGCAACAATCGCGCAATAAACGCATTAGCAGCAAAACCAACCGAGAAGGATACGGGAGGCATCAACCGGTACCACTGCCTGCGGCTCAGTCAAGACACTTTCGGCCCGGAAACCGTGTAGCTGCCGCTAAAGTGGCACGCTGAATGCCCCGAGGAGTGCCGCATGTCCCGCCTTGTTTCGAGTCTGCCCGCCCAGCCCATCAGCCGCGAGGTGCTGCAGGAAAAATACGCCAAGGGCACCGAGACGACCGCGGACGAGGTCCGTCTGCGTGTCGCCCGTGCCCTGGCGGCGGTCGAACCCGACGCGCAGCGGGCCCACTGGACCGAACGCTTCGCCTGGGCGCAGGCGCAGGGCTTCGTCCCCGCCGGCCGCATCGCCTCGGCGGCTGGCACATCGCTCGGCGCCACGCTCATCAACTGCTTCGTGCAGCCGGTCGGGGACTCCATCGCCGAACCCGAGAACGGTTTCCCTGGCATCTACACCGCGCTGACCGAAGCCGCCGAGACCATGCGGCGCGGCGGCGGTGTCGGCTACGACTTCTCGCGCATCCGCCCGCAAGGCGCCTGGGTCGGCTCCACCGACAGCCACGCCAGCGGCCCGGTCAGCTACATGCGCGTGTTCGACCGCAGTTGCGAGACGGTCGAATCCGCCGGCAGCCGCCGCGGCGCGCAGATGGGCGTGCTGCGCTGCGACCACCCCGACATCGAAGCCTTCATCCACGCCAAGGACAGCGGCGACCTGCGCAACTTCAACATTTCGGTCGGTGTCACCAACGCCTTCATGCGCGCGGTCGAATCGGATGGCGAGATCGACCTGACCCACCGCGCCGAACCCGGCCGCAAGCTCAAGACGGCCGGTGCCTTCGAGCGCGCCGATGGCCTGTGGGTCTACCGCCGCGTGCCCGCCCGCCACCTGTGGGACCAGATCATGCGGTCCACCTACGACCACGCCGAGCCGGGGATTCTCTTCATCGATCGCATCAATGAGGACAATAATCTCGGGTATTGCGAGGCGATTACCGCCACAAATCCGTGCGTGACCGGCGATACGCGGTTGGCCACACAGTTCGGGTTGATTCCGATCCGGCAACTCCATGCATCCGGATTGCCGCTGGAGGTGACGGTGGACAACCGTGCCCTGGGCGACACGTCCCGCGGCACGCAGGTTCGACCCGCCGTTCCGGCGTTCCTGACGGCTCAGCAGGCTGAAGTCTTCAAGGTGGTCACGCAGGATGGGTATGAAATCAAGGCAACCGCCTGGCACGATTTCTACACCGCCCGCGGCAAGCTGAAGCTGTCCGAACTGGTGCCCGGGGATGAATTGCTGGTGCAGTCGGGCAAGGGGCAGTTCGGGTTCGAAGGTGGGGCGGAACTGGGCGCTCGGATGTTGGCGGTGACGCGCGAGGCGCTGGCGGTCGGTCAAGCGGACATTCGAATACCGGACGCCGTGTGGTGGGGTTCCGAAGCGTGCGTTCGGACGTATCTAGACGGTTTGCATGCCGCCCTGCGCACCCACCATTCCCGCGAAAGCGGGGATGCTGAGGTGGGCAGGAATGACGAGACGGGGTGGCGTGATACGGCGTGGGTGTCCGCGCATCCGGGCTTATTGCGGGATGTCCAGATGCTGCTGGCGAATTGGGGTCTCGTGTCCACCTTGCGCCCGTTGGGAGAGGCGGATCAGCCGGACCTGCACGCCCTCGCCATCGTCGATCGACCGGGTTTCACCACCCGCATCACCGAAATACTCCCTGCCGGCATCGAGCCGGTCTACGACACCACCCAGGCTGATCAGAACTCGGTGATCTTCAACGGCCTCGTGACCGGGCAGTGCGGCGAACAGCCCTTGCCGTCCTACGGCTGCTGCTGCCTCGGCTCGGTCGATCTGACTCGCTTTGTCCACCACCCGTTCGAGCCGGATGCCGCATTCGACGAAGCGGGTTTCGCCGAGGTCTGCGCGGTGGCCACGCGGATGCTGGACAACGTGCTCGACGCCACCGTCTGGCCGCTGCCCGCGCAGCAGCGCGAGGCGATGCACAAGCGCCGCATCGGGCTGGGCTTCACCGGGCTGGGTGATGCGCTGATCATGCTGGGCTGCCGGTATGACACCGCGCCGGCACGGGACATGGCGCGGCGGATTTCCGCCGTGATGCGGGATGCGGCGTATGGCGCGTCGGTCGAACTCGCCAAGGAGCGCGGCGCCTTTCCCTTGTTCGATGCGGACCAGTACCTCGGCGGCGAGAGTTTCGCCTCGCGCCTGCCCGATGAATTGAAGGACCGCATCTACGCCTACGGCCTGCGCAATTCGCACCTGCTGTCGATCGCACCGACCGGCACCATCAGCCTGGCCTTTGCCGACAACGCCAGCAACGGCATCGAGCCGCCCTTCAGTTGGACCTACACCCGCCGCAAGCGCGAGGCGGACGGCAGTTTCAAGGAATATGCGGTCGAGGACCACGCTTGGCGCCTGTACCGCCACCTGAAAGGCGCCGACGCGCCGCTGACCGACGCCTTCGTCACCGCGCTGGACATGAGCGCCGAGGCGCACGAGGCGATGGTCGCGGCGGTGGCGCCCTATATCGATACCTCCATCAGCAAGACGGTGAATGTGCCGGCGGATTATCCGTATGCGGAGTTTCAGGGGCTGTATTTCACCGCCTGGAAATCCGGGCTGAAGGGATTGGCGACCTACCGGCCGAACAGCGTGCTCGGCGCGGTGCTGAGTGTCGAGCCGACCGCCGCGCCGGCGCCGCAACCCCAGCCGCTGACCGTCGCGCAGCCTGCGATGGCCATCGACCCGGACGGCGCCAACCGCCGCCTGCGCGTCGAGCGGCTGCCGCAGCCGGTGCTGGCGAGTCTGCGCTGGCCGGGGCGGCCGGAATTGCCGTCGGGCAACCCGGCCTGGAGTTACATGGTCCAGCACCCGCACGGCAGTTTCTCGCTCTTCGTCGGCGAATTGCCGGCCGAAGCGGGGCCGGACGCGGGGCTGTTCGGCCAGACGCTGCCGTTCGAGGTCTGGGTGAATGGGGCGGAGCAGCCGCGGGGATTGGGCGCGCTGGCCAAAACCCTGTCGATGGACATGCGGGCGAATGATCCGAGCTGGTTAAGGCTGAAACTCGATGCGCTGGCGACGGTGGCCGAGGAGCGGGCGTTTGACATGCCCTTCCCGCCGAGTGGGGAGAAACGCTTGTTCCCTGGGGTGGTGGCCGCGACGGCGGCGGTGATCCGCTGGCGCTGCGAGCAACTCGGCGCCTTGCAGGAGGGCGGGGCCACGCCGGTGCTGGACGCGATGTTCAGCCGCCAGGAACCGCGCACCGGGGTGGATGGCACGCTGGCGTGGGCGGTCGATATCGACAACCCGGGCACGGGCGAGCAATTCACGCTGACGCTCAAGGAGGTGACCTTGCCGACCCCGGACGGCGGGGTGGTCACCCGGCCGTGTGCGGTCGGGTTTGCCGGCAATTACCCGCGGGCGCTGGACGGGCTGGCGCGGCTGCTGTCGCTGGACATGCGGGTGATCGACCCGGCGTGGATCGGCATGAAACTCCGCAAGTTATTGAACGTCGGCGAGCCGCTGGGGCATTTCATGGCGCCGGTGCCGGGCTTGCCGGCGGGGCAGCGGCGGCAGCAGGTCTGGCCGAGCACGGTGGCGTATGTGGCGCGGCTGGTGATTCACCGGTACGCGATGCTGGGGGTGCTGGACGAGGAGGGGTATCCCGTCAACGAAATGGGCGTGCTCGCCACGCCGGATGCGGCGGCCTCCGCGGTGGCCGCCTCCACCGCCCGCGCCACGATGCCCGGCAAGCCGTGTCCCGAGTGCGGGAACGCGACGATGATCCACAAGGATGGGTGCGAGTTCTG
>JBEEMX010000255.1:0-5374 GCA_041192465.1 Pseudomonadota bacterium
CTGCAACCGTTTGCCGAAGCACCCTACGGCCTGCAGGGCTTCGAGGTGCCGGCCGGAGCCGCCGCAGCCAAGGGCGTGGCGGAGCAGGCCGACAGCGACGCCAAGCGCCAGGTGCTCGCCGACGTGCGCAACGCGGCCGACCAGTTGCAGATGAAGGGCGGCACCGCCGTGTACGACGCCGTGTACGAGGCGCTGACGCACATGCTCGCCGAGCGGCAGAAACACCCGAAGTTCCAGTATTCGGTCGTCGCCCTGACCGACGGCGAGAACAACAAGGGCCGCTCGCTGGAGGACTTCAAGCGCGACTACGCGGCGCTTCCCGAGGATGTGCGCGGCATCCCGGTGTTCTGGGTGCTGTTCGGCGAGGCGAACGAGGCGGCGTTGAAGGAGCTGGCCAAGCTCACGGGTGGGCGCGTGTTCGATGCACGCAAGACGCCGCTGTACAGCGTGTTCAAGGATATCCGGGCGTACCAATGACGTGGTTGCTGCGATGGCTGGCCTCCCCGGCGAACTGGTGCGGCCTCGGGCTGGCGAGTGTCGTGCTCGGGCTGAAGGGCGCCGGGCTGCTGGGTTCGCTCGGGCTGGGCATGGCGGTGCTGGGCTACGGCGCCGGGTTCGTGGTCGGCGGGCTGTGGTTCGGATTCCCGTCGAACCGGGAGCCGGCGTGGGACGCGCTGGAGTTCAGCGACGAGGGCGACACCCGCGAGGCGATGGAGCGGGCGCTGACGGGCGTGCGCCGGCTGGTCGAGCAGAACCCCGGCCAGCGCATCCCGGCCGCGCTGAAGACGCGGGCGCTGGCGCTGTGCCAGTCGCTGGACGCGCTGCTGATGCAGTGGGAAGGCTCGAAGGGCACGCTGTCGCTGCAGGACAGTTTCCACGCCCGCCACATCGCCATCCGCTACCTGCCGGAGATGCTCAACACCTACCTGTCGATCCCGGCCGAGTTCGCCGCCACGCAGCGGCTGGACAACGGCAAGACGGCCGTGGAGACCTTCCAGGCCACGCTGGCCGAGCTGGAAGGCAAGGTCCGCCAGTTGCGCAGTGATCTTGCCGGGCAGGACGCGCAAGCCTTCCTCGAACACTCCCGCTTCCTGAACCAGAAGTTCGCGCCGCAAGGGCTGGACGCGCCCGCGCTCAACCTCCCCCCGACTCCCCGCAAGGACGCTTCGCCATGAGCCAACCCGTTTCCACCACGACCACCACGACCGCCGTGGCCCCGGCCTTCACGCTGACCCCGCCCGAGGTGCTCGCCCCGGTGCCGGTCGAAGCCGCCCGCGAGGCGGTGCCGCTGCAACCCGATCTGCGCAAGCAGGTCGATGACCAGGTGCTGCGCTTCATCGACGCGCTGGCGACCGAGGACATCCATTCCGACACCTTCAAGGCGCGGCTCGACAGTGCCTTCGCGCTGGGCAAGGAAGAGATCTCCAACGCGTCCGGCCTGATGCAGGGGCGCTTCATGCAGACCAACTTCGTCGGTGTCGAAAGCAGCCCGGCCTTCAAGGCGCTGCAGGACATCCGCGCCCAGCTCGACGACCTCAATCCCGGCAACGACGGCGACCTGATGCAGCCGCGCAAGCTGCTGGGACTGATCCCCTTCGGCAACAAGCTGGAGGCGTATTTCCGCAAGTACCAGAGCGCGGCCGAGCAGCTCAAGACCTCGATGGGCCAGCTCTACGCTGCCCGCGACGACATGCAGAAGGACGTGATCGCCATCGAGTCCACCCGCGGCAAGCTGTGGGAGGCGATGACCAAGCTGGCCGCCGCGTCACGCTTTGCGACGCAGTTGGATGCACAACTCGACGAGCGCGTGCGCACGCTGGAGCCGACCGACCCGCAGCGGGCGCAGGCGCTGCGGCAGGAGGTGCTGTTCTACGCGCGCCAGAACCTGCAGGACATCCAGACCCAGCAGGCGGTGTGCGTCAATGGCTACCTCGCGCTCGACGTGCTGAAGAAGACAGGCCGCGAGATGATCAACGGCTGTACCCGCGTGGCCACCACGGGCATGAGCGCGCTGGCGGTGGCGCAGACCGTGGCGCGCGCGACGGGCAACCAGATCCGGGTGATGGAGATGCTGCAGGGGGTGAACGCCACGATCGGCAACCTGATCAGCGAAACCGGCCGCCAGCTCAACCAGCACGTCGACCAGACCACCCAGTTCGCACAGAACCCGATGCTCGGCATCGAGAAGATGCAGGAGATGTTCGACCAGACCTTCCAGGCCATGGACACGATGGACAGCTTCCGCACCAAGGCCATCGAGGTGATGGGCCAGAACAACGCGATGGTCCGCGACCAGCTTGCCCGGGCGGACAGCTACGTCGATCGGACCCGCCAGCAGCAGGCGCGCGAGGCGGCGTCGGCTGCGGTGGTCACCGGCGGACCGGTGAAACTCTGACGGGGATCAGGGGCGCGAGGTCGCGAGCTGGACAGCGGCCGGCGCACCAGGCTGGGGCGTCTGGGTGACAAAGGCGAGGTTGTACTGTGCGCTGGCCAGCCCCTGGGCAACAGCCTTGCGGTACCACTCGGCAGCGGCGGCTGGGTCACGGGGAACGCCTTCGCCGCGTTCGTGCATCAGGCCCAGGCTGCGCTGGGCGCGGGCATCACCGCGGGCGGCGGCATCCCCGAATTCCTTGAGCGCCACGTCATGTCGGCCACGCTGGTACGCCGACACACCTTCGTCGTAGCCGGCCCAGGCAGAGGTCAGAGGGATGCCGGCCAGCACGAGCACGCTGAGACCACGGCGCAGGAAAGGGGTGTGTGGGGTACGCATGTCCGCGATCCTGATAGGTACTATCCCGAGCCTCAAGGTCGCAATGCACAACCATTGGGAAGATGCCCGAAACAAGGGACAATTTAACCAGCAATTTCAGTTTTTCGTGCCATGCCTTTGGCTAGCCACACGGCAATGCCCTGTGCGTTCAGCGTCCTGTCCATCCGGAGCAAGGCGTGGGCGGTGTCCTCCTCCAGCGTGACGCCGGCCTGGCGTGCTGACGCCAGCAGGCTCGATGCGATCAGGGCCTCCAGTTGCCGCAGGCGCTCTGATGGGTCATCCGGCACGGCGTCACGCACCGCGAGCGCGCCCGGCACCCACACGTCGAGCAAGGCGCGGACCTGGGCCACCACCCGAGGCACATCACCGACCCGGCTGAAGTGGGTCGGATAGAGCTGCTGCGGATCGACCGCCATCAGCCGATCGAGCGACTGGCGCAGCGCCTCTGGATCGAACTGCACCGGTGTGGTGCTCGGAAACATCCATGGCCCCGCGGCGGTGTCGAACTCGCGGTAGCTGATGCCGAAGGTGTCGCCGGTGAACCAGCCGCGGCTGCGGGCATCCCAGATGCAGTGGTGATGACGGGCGTGGCCAGGGGTGTCGATCAGGTGCAGCGGCCGTTCGCCGACGAGCACCTCCATCCCGTCATGGCTCGTCACTACCCGCTCCGCCGGAATCGGCTCGATGGTGCCGTAGGTCTGGCGCACGACTTCGGCGCCATAGACTGCGCGTGCGCCCTCGACCAGGGCCAGCGGGTTGACGAGGTGCCGGGCGCCGAGGGGGTGGATCAGCGCGCGGGCCTGCGGCAGATGCGTCATCAGCAGGCCAGCGCCGCCTGCGTGGTCCAGATGCACATGGGTCGGGATCACCCAGTCCACCACCTCGGTGGACAGACCCAGCGCCGAAAGCGTGCCAAGTAGCCGCGGCACCGCCGCGTTGTGGCCCGTGTCGATGAAGGCCGCCCGGTCGTTGTCGATGACCAGGTAGGCGGCGTCGAAGCGGGCGCGTTCGAAACCGGTGTCGATGGCGTAGATCTGGTGGCCGAGATCGTCGGCGTAGGCGGGCAGCGTCATGCCGTCAGCATGCCACGCCCGGATGATGAGCCTGCCGAATGGCGCGCTTATTCCGGTCCTGCCGGTGTGGCGTGGGCCGTAGTCTGCGAAGCAGTTTGTAACGGAGTGTTTGCATGTGGGTCTCCAGGTCATTCGGTCCAGATCCGCGGCGCTGTCTGCGGGGCAGCGCCGTGGCCGCGGTGCTGCTGCTCGGGGCACCGGGTCTGGTGAGGGCGACTGGCGCTCCCGCTGTGGCACTGGCCGGCACCATGGGCGACAAGGTGGTGCTGGTGATCGATGGCCGCACCCGCGTGATGACGGTGGGCGAGACGGTGGACGGACTGCGTGTGCAGCGCGGTGGTGCCGGGCAGTCGGTGGTGATCGACGCGGGCGGCGCGCGGCAGGAACTGGTCGTCGGCGCTGCGCCGGTGACGGTTGGCCTGTCGGGCGGGCGCAGCGGCGCCGGACGCACGCTGGTGCTGCAGGCGGGCAGCGACCAGCTCTTCCACTCCGGTGGCGAAATCAACGGCCAGATGGTGCAGGGCGTCGTCGATACCGGGGCCTCGGTGGTGGTGTTGTCCACACAGGCTGCACGCCGTCTGGGCGTGGACTGGCAGGCCGGCACGGCCGCCCAGGTGCAGACCGCCTCCGGGCGCAGTGCGGGCCGGCGCGTGCGGCTGGCGCAGGTCAGCCTCGGGCCGCTGCAGGCGCGCGATGTCGAGGCGGTGGTCATCGACAGCGACATGCCCTTCGTGCTGTACGGCAACAGCTTCTTGCAGGGCTTCCGGCTCCAGTGGGAGCAGGGCCGGCTCTCGCTGACGCCGTGAACCGGCTGCGTACTACCATCGCCGACATGCAGACCATGAGGAGCGCAGCAATGACATCCCAGGCGACGAGACGCAGCGGGCTGGCCGGCTTGCTGGTGGCGGGATTGGTCGGTGCCGCATCGGCGCAGTACAAGGTGATCGGCCCGGACGGCCATGTCACCTACACCGACCGTCCGGCAGCGGGCGCGGTGGCCCGTCCCCTCGGCGCCGTGAACCGTCCGACTCCGATTGCCGAGCTGCCCTACGCACTGCGCCAGGCCGCCGGGCGCTACCCGGCCACGCTCTACACGGCGCCCAACTGCGGCCCCTGCGACAGTGCGCGGGCGCTGCTGCAGCAACGCGGCATCCCCTTGCGTGAATTGACCATCGACCGGGCCGAGGATGTCGCTGAACTGCAGCGCCGCGAGGGCCGTATCGAGCTGCCGATCCTGCGCCTGGGTGCCCAGCGCCTGCAGGGTTTCGACGCCAGTGACTGGCAGGCCACGCTCGACGCTGCCGGTTATCCGCGCACGTCGCAGCTGCCGCCGCACTGGCGTGCCACCCCCGCGCAGCCCCTTGTCCCGCCCGAGACAGAGGCCACGGCGCGCGACGCCGACGCCGCCTCGCCACGTCCGGTCGTGCCGGCACCGGTTCTGCCCGCCGCCTCAGGCAGTTTTCGCTTCTGAGACCGGCCAGCGGCTGACGCGGTTGCGCCCGGTGCGCTTGGCGTCGTAGAGTGCCTGGTC
>JBEEMX010000256.1:0-5367 GCA_041192465.1 Pseudomonadota bacterium
GGCGAGCAGCACGGTGTCACAGCCACTGGTGCGGGCCATGTCTGCCAGTGCGTCATAGCGTCCGCTGCGCGCCAGGGCTTCGATGCTGTCGCCGGTGGACGGCGACAGATGCAGATGGCGGGCGTGAAACTGGAGGTCGGCGCCCTGCTCCCGCCAGCGGGCACACTGGTCGCGGCAATGGACCAGCCAGTCGTCGGCGTGGCAGCTCAGTCCGTGGTGAACGTGGAGCGCATGCACGGGCGCCGGCTGCCCTGTCGCTTCGGCCACCTGCCGGGCCGCCCACCAAGTCGCGTGCAGCAGGGCCATCGAGTCACGCCCGCCGCTGCAGGCCACGGCCAGCGGGCGGGGCGTCACGGGCAAATCAGGCCAGAACTCAAGCCTTGGTGTCGGTGTAGCGGCCGTAGCTGCGCAGGCGGTTGTAGCGGTGGTCCAGCAGCTCCTTCGTGGGCAGATCGACCACCTGCCGCAGCGCGTCGTTGAGCGCCCGCTTCAGGTAAGCGGCCATCTGCTTGTGGTCGCGGTGCGCGCCACCGACCGGCTCGCTGACGATCTTGTCGATCAGACCCAGCGCCTTGAGGCGGTGGGCCGTGATGCCCAGCGCGTCGGCGGCGTCGCTGGCACGCTCGGCCGTCTTCCACAGGATGGACGCACAGCCCTCCGGCGAGATGACCGAATACACCGAAAACTGAAGCATCAGCACCTGATCGGCCACGCTGATGGCCAACGCGCCACCAGAGCCACCTTCACCGATGATGGTGGTGATGATGGGCACTTCGAGCTGCGCCATCTCGAAGATGTTGCGGCCGATGGCCTCGGACTGGCCACGCTCTTCGGCGCCAATGCCAGGGTAGGCGCCGGGTGTGTCCACGAAGGTGAACACCGGCAGCCCGAACTTCTCGGCGACCTTCATCAGACGCAGCGCCTTGCGGTAGCCCTCGGGGCGGGCCATGCCGAAGTTGCGGGCGGCACGCTCCTTGGTGTCGCGGCCCTTCTGGTGGCCCAGCACCATGCAGGCGCGGCCGTTGAAGCGCGCCAGACCACCGACGATCGACTGGTCATCGGCGAAGGAGCGGTCGCCGTGCAGTTCCTGGAACTCGGTGAAGATCTCGTTCACATAGTCCAGCGTGTAGGGGCGCTGGGCGTGGCGGGCGATCTGCGTGACTTGCCACGGCGACAGGCTGGAGTAGATGTCCTTGGCGAGCTGCTGGCTCTTCTTGGACAGTCGGTCGATCTCTTCGGAGATGTCCACCGCCGACTCGTTTTGCACGTAGCGCAGTTCCTCGATCTTGGTTTCGAGTTCGGCAATCGGCTGCTCGAATTCGAGGAAATGTTTCTTGCTCATATGCATTGATCCTTCTGGGTCAGTACTTAAGTTTAGTACGTGACGGGCAACGGGTCGAGACTTCTCCAGACATACCAGGTGGCCACCGAGCGGTACGGCGCCCAGGCGTCAGCGACTTCGCGCGCTTCGGCACGCGAGACGGGTTCACCGCTGAAATAGTTCAGGCTGATGCCCTTGATCAGCCCGGCATCGTCGAGCGGCAGCACGTTCGGCCGCATCAGGTAGAAGATCAGGAACATCTCGGCCGTCCAGCGCCCCACGCCGCGGATCGCCACCAGCTCCTCGATGATGGCCTCGTCCGGCATGGTGTCCCACTGGATCTGCTGCAGTCCGCCCTCGGCGAAATGGCGGGCCAGGTCACACAGGTACTCGACCTTGCGCGCCGACAGCCCGGCACTGCGCAGCGCCGGCTCCGGCAATGCCAGCACGGCGGCCGGCGTGACCAGATAGCGCGAGCCGACACCGAGTCCGACGAAGCGTGTCCACACCGACTGGGCCGCCTTGACCGAGATTTGCTGACCGACAATGGAGCGGGCCAGGGTGGTGAACGCATCGCCACGACTCTGCAGACGCACGGCACCAAAACGCTCGACCAGCTTGTTCATCACCCGGTCGCGCCGCGACAGGTGACCGCAGGCGTCGTCCCAGTACGGCGGTGTGACCAGCAGCGGCTCACCGCCCTCGTCCGCGGGGTGCTGGCGCATGGCGGGCGACTCGGCGGCGGGTGTCAGGCCTGGACCCACGTCGTGCCCTGGGCGCTGTCCTTCAGGACGATGCCCTGCGCAGCCAGTTCGGCGCGGATGCGGTCGGCCTCGGCGAAGTTGCGGGCAGCCTTGGCTGCGGCGCGGGCAGCGATCTGCGCCTGGATGTGGGCTTCATCGACGGCCGGTGTTCCGACACCTGATTGCAGGAACTGCCGTGGCACCTGCTGCAGCACACCCAGCACACCACCCAGGCGCCAAAGCAACGCGGCGGTTGCGGCAGAACGGCTGCGGTTGACCTCGCCGGCCAGCTCGAACAGCATGGCCACGGCGATCGGCGTGTTGAAGTCATCGTCCATCGCGGACTGGAAGCGGGCCGCAGCGGGGTGGGTCCAGTCGATCGCGGCAGGTGTCGTGTCGGGCGCCACGGCGTCAAGCGCGGTGTAGAGCCGGCGCAGCGCGCTGCGGGCGTCGTCGAGGCCAGCGTCGCTGAAATTGAACGGGCTGCGGTAATGCACGCGCAGCATGAAAAAGCGCAGCGTCTCGCCGTCGTAGGACTTCAGCACATCGCGGATGGTGAAGAAGTTGCCCAGCGACTTGGACATCTTCTCGTTGTCCACGTTCAGGAAGCCGTTGTGCATCCACGTCTTGGCGAAGGGCTTGCCGTTGGCACCCTCGCTCTGGGCGATCTCGTTTTCATGGTGCGGAAACTGCAGGTCCAGCCCGCCGCCGTGGATGTCGAAGGTCTCGCCGAGCAGCGCGCAGCCCATCGCCGAGCATTCGATGTGCCAGCCCGGCCGGCCAGTGCCATAGTCCGAGTCGTATTTGGCGTCCGCCGGCTCTTCCGGTTTGGCGGATTTCCAGAGCACGAAATCGAGCGGGTCGTCCTTGCCATCGGCCACCGCGACGCGCTCGCCGGCACGCAGGTCGTCGAGCGACTTGCCCGACAGCTTGCCGTAGCCAGGGAAGCGGCGCACGGCGTAGTTCACGTCGCCATTGCCCGACTGGTAGGCCAGCCCGTTGTCCTGCAGCGTGCGGATCATCGTCAGCATCTGCGGCACGTACTCGGTGGCGCGCGGCTCGTGGGTCGGCCGCTCGATGCCAAGTGCGCCGATGTCGGCATGCATGGCCGCGGTCATCTCGTCGGTGAGCTGGCGGATGGGGATGCCGCGCTCGACGGCGCGGCGGATGATCTTGTCGTCGATGTCCGTGATGTTGCGCACATAGGTGACCTGCCAGCCACTGGCGCGCAGCCAGCGTTGCACGACATCGAAGGCCATCATCATGCGCGCATGGCCGATGTGGCAGAGGTCGTAGATGGTCATGCCGCACACGTACATGCGCACATGGCCAGGGTCGATGGACTGGAAGTCTTCGAGCGAGCGCGTGAGGCTGTTGTGGATACGCAGGGTCATCGATCGGGTCGCTTGGGGCGCGGAAGCTCAGGGTACGGCGGGGCAGTATAGCCCCGGCACCAGCGCCGACGCGGCCGGTTCGACCGAGTCCCGAGGGCGGGGGATGGTTCAAAAAATGCACAATTCAGGCATGACCAAATTCCAGGCGCACCGCGTCGGCCAATTGCTGGCGGCCACGTTGACAGCCGGGTTGCTGCACGCAGCCGGTGCAGCCGAGCCTGCGGCGCTGGCGGTGTTCGAAGAGCGTGTGCAGCGCCAGCCCGGCAACCCGGAGGCACTGATCGACCTGGGCGTGGCGCTGGCCCAGCTGGGGCGGTTGCCCGAGGCGCGCCAGCGTTTCGACGAAGCCTTGCGCACCAGTGCCATCCACGCACTGGCCCACGACAACCTGCTGCAGCTCCAGCTCAACATGGCCCGCCACGCCTACGCGGCGGCCCTGGGCAGCGGGGGAGAAGCCCTCCCGTCCGCCGATACCGGCCTGCAGTGGAGCGCCAGCGCCGCGTCCGCACCGCCGCCTGCGCAGCCCCTGCCGCTCCCGGTGGAGGCGATGCTGGCGTCCGCGCCCCCGGCGATGATTGCCGTGAAACCCGAGTGGTCCGCGTGGCTGCGGCCACTGCTGGCCGCCTGCGTGCTGCTGGCCCTGGCCGCGACAGGGTGGGCGTGGAGCCGGCGTCCACCACCGACCACCACCGTGGCGCCTGCGGATGCGTCTACATCCACTCTCTCGCCGCCCGTCACGGTCGTGGTGCCCGAGCACGAGCGCGCCGTGCCGGAAGAGCGCCTGATCCAGGTCTACCGCCTGATCGGACAGGGCCACTGGGCGCGCGCACTGGAAGCGGCCGAGTCGCTGGCGACGGACCAGCCGCGCTTCACGCTGGCGCAACTCGTCTACGGCGATCTGCTGCTGGCCCACAGCGGTGTGCTGCGCGGCTTCGGCCGTGGCTCGGCGCAGGTGCCCGGTGCGCAGGCGCGGCAGATCGCTCCGCTGCAGCTCGAAGCCCGCCAGCGCCTGTCCGCCTGGCAGCAACCGCCCCCGCCGGGCACCGTGCCGCGCCAGATGCTGCTGCTGCCGGCGTCGGTGCGGCAGGTGGTCGTGGTGGATGGGCTGCGCTCGCGGCTGTTCGTGCTGGAGCACCGGGCCGGCCAGCTCGTGCCGACCGCCAGCCTCTACGCCGCCATCGGCCGCCTCGGCGTCGGCAAGCAGGACGAAGGTGACCTGCGCACACCGCTGGGCGTCTACGACATCACCGGCCGGCTCGGCAGCCAGCAGGTGGGCGATTTCTACGGCGCGGGTGCCCTGCCGCTGAGCTATCCCAACGAACACGACCGCCGCCTGCACCGCACTGGCGCCAACATCTGGCTCCACGGCACCCGTGCCGACCGACACGCCGACGCCCCCTTCTCCAGCAACGGCTGCATCGTCCTGTCCAACCCCGACATGGAGCGGCTGCTGCGCGACCTCGTCCCACGCCGCACCCCGGTGGTCATCGCGGAGCGGCTGGAGTGGGTCCACCCCAAGTCACTGGCGGACACCCGCAACGCCGCGGTGGCGCTGGCCGAGTCGTGGCGCCAGGCGCGCATGCAGGCCGACCCGTCCCGGTTGCTCGGGCTGTACGCGCGGTCCTTCGACAACGGGCTGCAGGGCTGGGCCGAGTGGCAGCGCCAGCTCGCGAAAGACACCGCCAGCGGCTCCGGCCGGGAGCGCGAGCTGCTCGACCTCACCATCCTGGACAACGCGGACGGCAGCGACGCGCTGTTCATCACCTTCCGCGAAGTGCTGCGCGGCAGTGCCTCCGGAAGCCTGCGCCGGCAGTACTGGGCCCGCGAGCGTGGACAATGGAAGATCTTTTCTGAAGGAGTGTTGGAATGAGTTCATCTCAGCTCGTGCGCGCTGCGGCGGCCCTGGCCC
>JBEEMX010000257.1:0-5352 GCA_041192465.1 Pseudomonadota bacterium
GGAAGTCGGGCGCGCTGCCGTAGCTCAGGATGCCGCTGCGCACCCAGTCGGCGCGCACCTCGGCGGCGTCGGCATGGCGCAGGATGGCCGCGCTGTTGCCCAGGCTGCGCTCGCCGGGCAGGTCGTGCGTGGCGGCGTGGAAGGCAGCGACCTGTTCGGCGATGCCGCGCGGGCCGTCCGCATCGGAGAAGTGTGTCATCAGCGAAATCTCGTCCACCTGCGGCAGGGCGTTCAACCGCGCCCACGCACTGCGCAGGTGGTGGCCGATGAAGCCCAGCCGGTTCATGCCGCTGTTCATCTTGAGGAAGACGCGGTGCGGCTGGTGGGTCTTGTGCGCGGCGAGCCAGTCGATCTGGGTCTCGTGGTGGACGACGTGCCAGAGGTTCAGTCGCGAGCACAGCTCCAGATCACGCGGCTCGAAACAGCCTTCCAGCAGCAGCACCGGCCCGCGCCAGCCCAGGTTGCGCACCCGCTGCGCCTCGTCCAGGTCCAGCATCGCCAGGCCGTCTGCACCCAGCAGGCCAGGCCAGACCCGCTCGATGCCGTGGCCGTAGGCGTTCGCCTTGATCACCGCCCACAGTCGGGAGTCACCTGCATGGCGACGGGCAACACGCAAGTTGCTGGCGAGGGCATCGGGATGGAGGAGGGCTTCGATCGGGCGTGGCATGGCGAAAGATTGTGCCAGCCAGCCGGGCCTGAGGTTTTCTCCACCAGTGCCCGCAGGGGCGCATGCTATAACCGCGCCGCACCGGGCTGGCGCCTGTCCTAGGCCGGTCTGTCCCCGTTTCACGTCCCCGTCCCACTTCCAACAGAGCCGTCTCAGCCGGATGAAAAAAGGCTTTCACACCATCATGTCGGCGCAGTTTTTCAGCTCGCTGGCAGACAACGCCTTGTTTGTCGCCGCGGTCGAGCTGCTGCGGACCTCTGGCTCGCCCGAGTGGCAGCGGGCGGCGCTGGTGCCGATGTTCGCGCTGTTCTATGTGATCCTGGCGCCGTTCGTGGGGGCCTTCGCCGATGCGGTGCCCAAGGGCAAAGTGATGTTCTTCTCGAACAGCATCAAGGTCATTGGCTGCCTGATGATGCTGTTCGGTACCCACCCGCTGGCCGCCTACGCGATTGTCGGCCTGGGGGCTGCCGCCTATTCGCCGGCCAAGTACGGCATCCTGACCGAACTCCTGCCGCCCTCCCAGCTCGTCAAGGCCAATGGCTGGATCGAGGGGCTGACGATCTCCTCGATCATCCTGGGTGTGCTGCTGGGCGGGCAACTGGTGGGGCCGCACATCGCGCCGCACCTGCTCGCCTTCGATTTTCCGCTGCTGGATCTGGGTGTGGACACGCCACCCGAAGCCGCGATCTCGTCGCTGGTGTTTCTCTACATCATCGCGGCAGTGTTCAACCTCTACATCCCGCGCACGGATGCGCCGCTGCAGCCGCTGTCCAGTGACCCGGTGGCACTGGTGCGCGACTTCTCCGACTGCAACTCGCGGCTGTGGAACGACCGGCTCGGCCAGATCTCGCTGGCCACCACCACGCTGTTCTGGGGCGTCTCGGGCAACCTGCGCTACATCGTGCTGGCCTGGGCCGCGGCCGCACTCGGCTATGGCACGACGCAGGCGTCCTCGCTGGTGGGCGTGGTGGCGGTGGGCACAGCGGTGGGTGCCGTGGTCGCGTCGATGCTGATGCGGCTGGAGCACGCCACGCGCGTCATGCCGCTGGGGGTGGCGATGGGGCTGCTGGTGGTGCTGATGAACTTCATCGACAACGTCTGGCTGGCGGCACCGTTCCTGATCGCGCTGGGCGCGCTGGGGGGGTATCTGGTGGTGCCGATGAACGCGCTGCTGCAGCACCGCGGCCACAACCTGATGGGCGCCGGCCGCTCGATCGCCGTGCAGAACTTCAACGAGCAGGCCTGCATCCTGGCGCTCGGGGCCTTCTACACCGGCATGACGCGCGGGGGCCTGTCCGCGTTTGGCGCGATCACGATCTTCGGCCTGCTGGTGGCGGGCACCATGGAGCTGATCCGCCGCTGGCACCGCCGCAACACCGTCGAGCACCGCGACGAGGTCGAGCGCCTGATGAAGATTGCCCGCAGCGACGGCGGGCACTGAGCGGCATCGCCCGCCGTCGGTCGCCTGCTGTTCAGAGCGCCATCGGCGCGGTGGGCTGGAAAACGCGGTCGAAGGTCCGGTCGTGGCGCGCGAGCAGCCGCTCCAGTTCACTGTCGTCCAGCGGCGTGCCCAGGCAGGCATCGCAGTCTGCGAAGGTGGCACGGATGCGCTCGATCGGCGCATGCCGCCCCGCCAACGCCACCACCACCGGAGCCATGCCCGCCAGGGTGGGATGGCGGCGGATGCGGCGGCAGGTCTGGAAACCGGCCGCTCCGCCTTGGCCCATCCCCAGGAACACGAAGCCGAACACCAGCCGCTCGGTCAGCGCCACGGCCTCGTCGCTGGTCCGTGTCAGCAGCACGCGGTAGCCAAAGCCCATCAGCCGCTCGCGCAGCATCCGGCATTCCGCCGGGCTGTTGCTGACCACCAGCACCTGGTCGAGCCGCTGGTCACCATCGGCCAGCACAGCGTTGCTGTAGCCGGAGCTGGCGCGGAAGTCCTGCACGTCATGGTCGTTGAGTGCGTGCTGGCGGTTCAGGCCGCTTGGGCCGGCATGGGCCAGACGCACGCGCGGGGCTTGGCCGGATTCGCGCAGCAAGCGGGCGGCCCGGTGGTTCTTCAGTCCATCGAGCGCACGGCGCAACTGCAAGGCATCGATCGGCCTGCTCAGGTGGGCGCCCGCGGTCGAGGGCGCGTTCGACCCACCGATGAACACCGTGTCGCGCACACGCCCGGCCTGACCGACCGTGTAGATCGCCTCCGGCTGGTCTGCATCCGCCACCAGCCAGTCGCACTCGGCGACCGACTCGCCCACGGTGTAGACCGGCACGGCGTCCACCAGCCGGAAGTAGCTTTCCAGCGTCCGGCGCTCGAACGCACTGAAGCCGACGATGGCAATTCGCTGGGCAACAGTGCGCATGGGGGGCTCCGGTCTGTAACTGATCTGTGACAAGCCGATTCTTCGAGACACCCCGCCCAGCGTCAAGGCGTTGATCCCCCTCAACACGATGTGGTACCAACCACCCTTCAGGGTGGAATGCACAGGTAGGCCGGACGATTTTTCCTGATCGACCCCCGACTTTCCGCGGTGGCGGCTCGGCGGATAATCGGTGACCCCTTTCGCAGGAGCCCTGTCCATGTTCGAACACGTCGATGCCTACGCCGGCGACCCCATCCTCACGCTGAACGAGAACTTCCAGAAAGACCCCCGGCCGGGCCTGATCAACCTGTCGATCGGCATCTACTTCGACGATGCCGGGCGGCTGCCGGTGATGCAGGCGGTGCGCGAGGCGGAGACGGCGATGCTGCAGTCGATCGGGCCGCGTGGCTACCTGCCGATGGTGGGGGCATCCAACACGCGCACGCAGATCCAGCACCTGCTCTTCGGCGCCGAGCACGAGGCGGTGACCAGCGGGCGCACGGTGACGATCCAGACGCTGGGCGGCTCCGGTGCGCTCAAGGTCGGCGCGGACTTCCTGAAGAAGTATTTCCCTGACAGCACGGCGTGGATCAGCGACCCGACCTGGGATAACCACCGGGCGATCTTCGAGGGCGCCGGGTTCGCGGTTCACCCGTACCCGTACTACGACCCCGCGACCGGCGGGCTGCGGTTCGACGCGATGCTGGAGACGATCCGCGGCCTGCCGTCACGCTCGGTGGTGCTGCTGCACGCGTGCTGCCACAACCCGACCGGGGTGGATTTGACGGCGGCGCAGTGGGGCGAGCTGATCCCGGTGCTGGCCGAGCGCGGGCTGATCCCGTTCGTGGACATCGCGTACCAGGGCTTCGGCGACGGGGTGCAGGAGGATGCGTTTGCCTTGCGGGCGCTGGCGGATTCGGGCCTCGCGTTTTTTGTCGCGAACAGCTTCTCGAAGAGCTTCTCGCTGTACGGCGAGCGGGTGGGCGGCCTGAGCGTGGTCTGTCCGACGGTGGCCGAGGCGGGGCTGGTGACCGGGCAGTTGCAGGTCGCCGTGCGCAAGAACTACTCCAACCCGCCGACCCACGGCGGCCAGGTCGTCGCCCGCGTGCTGGCGGACGCGGCGCTGCGGCAGTCGTGGACGGATGAGCTGGACGCGATGCGGGTGCGGATCCAGGCGATGCGCGAGCGGCTGCACGCGGTGCTGTCGGAGAAGGTGCCGGGGCGTGATTTCAGCTACTTCCTGACGCAGCGCGGGATGTTCAGCTACACGGGGTTGTCGCCGCAGCAGGTGGACGAGTTGCGCGAGGTGCATGGGGTGTACCTCGTGCGCTCGGGGCGGATGTGCGTGGCGGGGTTGAACAGCGGGAATGTGGAGCGGACGGCGGAGGCGATGGCGCAGGTGCTGGCCGCCGCCTGAGTCGCTTCAGCGGCCCATTTGCCCGAGACCGTAGCTGACCAGCGCAGCGATTTCGGACGGGCGGTGGGTGGTGGCCAGTTGGCGGTTCTGGGCGTCGGTGAGGCCGTTGTTGAGGGCGAACCAGCCGCGATCCTGAAGGGCCGCATGGAAGACCTGCAAGGCGGCGGTCGTCTTGGCGTCATGCACCAGACTTGGTGGCAGCAATGGCGCGGCAATGACGTGATCGATGGTGTTCACCATGTCCAGCGTGATCCCACCAAAGCCGCCCGCCAGATAGACCGGCTGACCTGCGTCGAGGGCGCACAAAGCCTCTTCGAGCAGACCTGGTTGGTCACCCTGGTAGCCCTCCGGGTTCACGACGCTCTTGGCTGTTCGCTTGCCGCCCAGCAGCACACGGGCCTGGGTTTGTCGTGCCATGAAGCGGCGCAAGGCCGTGAGTCCTTGGGCTGGTGTGCCGGGGGCGACCGGGTCCGAGATGGCGTCGTGCCCACGACCTGCCCACGGGTCCACTTCCGCGCCGTCCGGGTGCCAGCCGATGTATTTGATGGCGCCATGCAGACCCAGCGTCTGGCGTGTGGCCTGCAGGCGTTGTAGGTCGGCGCACCGGTGCTCCTGCCAGGCCAGGCAGAGCCAAAGTGGCTTGTCGGCATCATGCTCGGGGACACGGTCGCGGGTGCTGGCGTAGTGCTGCACCTCGTCCATCATCGGATCGGTCAGGCTTTGGGGGCCGGAGCGCAGATGTCCGCCGTAAGCCAGCGTGCCACCGCTCACCAGCACCGTGCGCACCAGTTCGCGCATGGCTTGCTCCAGGTGCTGGTGGGTCAGGCCCAGCCGGTCGAGGTCCGGGCTGTCCGACAGTGACAGCCCGATGCGCAGCCCGGTGAGGGCGTCGGGAGGGAGCAGGGTGG
>JBEEMX010000258.1:0-6502 GCA_041192465.1 Pseudomonadota bacterium
ACGATGCCGCCGACGGTCAGGCGCTGGTTGCCGAAGATGGTGAGCTTCTTGACCTGGGCGCGTTGCGAGCCGCTTTTCGAGAACGTCAGCAGTTTCACGACGCGGGGTGCCGAGGCACGCCGGTCGGCCGAGAGGGCACGTTCTTCCTTGGCCGGCAGCGGGCGCCAGAGCACCAGCAGCTTGCCGATGTGCTGGATCGGTGCAGCACCGAGTTCGTCCGCCAGCGAGGCCAGCAGAGCTTCACGCGCTGCGCGGTCGTCGCTGAAGACGCGGACCTTGATCAGTCCGTGGGCGTTGAGGGCAGAGTCGATCTCCTTGAGAACGGCAGGGGTGAGTCCTTCGGACCCGATCATGACGACGGGGTCGAGGTGGTGGGCCTCAGCGCGGTGTTCTTTGCGCTGGGCCGGGGTCAATTGGATGGCAGCCATGTCACCATTATCGTTGGGGTTGGGGTTGGGGTTAGGTTTGGGATTGAAAAATGAAGATCGACAGTAAAAGCAAGAAGATCAACAAGGCGTGGCTCAACGAGCACCTGACCGATCCCTACGTTCGGCAGTCCAAACGCGACGGCTACCGCGCCCGCGCGGCCTACAAGCTCAAGGAAATCGACGAGACCTTCCACCTGTTCCGACCGGGGCAGGTGGTGGTGGATCTGGGCGCGGTGCCCGGTGCCTGGAGCCAGTACCTGCGCCGACGGTTTGCGCCAAAAGAGGCAGGCACGGGCGGCGCAGCAGCAGGCGAACTCAACGGGACCATCATCGCGCTGGATCTGCTCGAATTCGAGCCGATCGAGGGGGTGCATTTCATCCAGGGGGACTTCCGCGAGGATGCGGTGCTGCAGCAGTTGGTGGACGTGCTGGGTGGGCGGGCGGTCGATGTGGTCGTGTCGGACATGGCACCTAACCTGTCCGGTATCGAGGTGTCGGATTCTGCGCGCATTGCCCATCTGATCGAGCTGGCGATCGATTTCGCACAGGCGCATCTGCGTCCGGACGGGGTGCTGGTGTGCAAGGTGTTCCACGGAAGTGGATATAGCCAACTGGTACAGTTGTTCAAGGACCATTTCCGGGTGGTCAAACCCATCAAGCCCAAAGCGTCTCGTGACAAATCGGCCGAAACCTTTCTGGTGGGTCTGGGTCTGAAAAACGCTGACAAGCGAAGTTGAGGCGAAGTTGGGTTCGGGTGCGAATGTACACATGTACACATACGCCCTGTTCAAGGTGAGGGTTGCCCCGCAAACATCAGCTTGGCGGGGGGTTGACTGCACTAGAATCGTCCTCATCTACCGCGTAGGTGCGTACCAAGCGGCACGCAAGGCCCCGACCTGGGGCGTGTTCGAATCAAAGAAGGAGCCGGTAACCAGATCGGGTACTCCGAGTTCCTTGAAGAGGTGCGCTCCAAGCGCATCCGCGAGGTGGTGCTGCAGGAAAATCCCGGCGGCGCCGAAATCGAGGCACTGACGACCGACGACAAGAAGATCCGCACCACGGCCACCTACCTGGACCGCGGGCTGGTGGGCGACCTCATCAACAACGGTATCAAGTTCCGCGTCAAGCCGCGTGACGAACCGTCGCTGCTGACGAGTCTGCTGGTGTCCTGGGGTCCGATGCTGCTGCTGATCGGTGTGTGGGTCTACTTCATGCGCCAGATGCAAGGCGGCGGCAAGGGCGGGGCGTTCAGCTTCGGCAAGAGCCGCGCCCGCATGCTCGACGACACCAACAACTCGGTGACGTTTGCCGACGTGGCCGGTTGCGACGAGGCCAAGGAAGAGGTCAAGGAGCTGGTGGACTTCCTCAAGGATCCTCAGAAGTTCCAGAAACTCGGTGGCCGCATTCCCCGCGGCGTGCTGATGGTTGGCCCTCCCGGTACCGGCAAGACGCTGCTGGCGAAGTCCATCGCGGGCGAGGCCAAGGTACCGTTCTTCTCGATCTCCGGTTCGGACTTCGTGGAAATGTTCGTCGGTGTCGGCGCGGCCCGTGTGCGCGACATGTTTGAACAGGCCAAGAAGAATGCGCCCTGCATCATCTTCATTGATGAAATCGACGCTGTGGGCCGCCACCGTGGGGCTGGTGTCGGTGGCGGCAACGACGAGCGCGAGCAGACCCTCAACCAGATGCTGGTCGAGATGGATGGCTTCGAGACCAACCTCGGCGTGATTGTCGTGGCGGCCACCAACCGGCCGGACATCCTTGACCCGGCCCTGCTGCGTCCGGGCCGCTTCGACCGTCAGGTGTACGTGACGCTGCCAGATGTGCGTGGCCGCGAGCAGATCCTCAATGTCCACATGCGCAAGATCCCGATCGGGCAGGACATCCGCGCCGACATCCTCGCGCGTGGCACTCCTGGTTTCTCGGGCGCCGATCTGGCCAACCTGGTCAACGAAGCCGCTTTGTTCGCCGCCCGCCGCAATGGCCGGGTGGTGGAGATGGTGGACTTCGAAAAGGCCAAGGACAAGATCATGATGGGCCCCGAGCGCAAGTCCATGATCATGCCGGAGGAAGAGCGCCGCAACACCGCCTACCACGAGGCCGGTCATGCGCTGGTCGCCCGACTGCTTCCCAAGACGGATCCGGTCCACAAGGTGACGATCATCCCGCGTGGTCGCGCCCTGGGTGTCACGATGCAGTTGCCCGAAGGCGACCGCTACAGCCTGGACAAGGACCGCATGCTGTCCACGATTTCCGTGCTGTTCGGTGGTCGCATTGCGGAAGAGGTGTTCATGCACCAGATGACCACCGGCGCCAGCAACGACTTCGAGCGTGCGACTCAGATCGCCCGCGACATGGTGACGCGCTACGGCATGACGGATGCACTCGGCCCGATGGTCTACGCGGACAACGAAGGCGAAGTGTTCCTGGGTCGCTCGGTGACGAAGACCACCAACATGTCCGAGCAGACCATGCAGAAGGTCGATTCCGAGATTCGTCGCATCATCGACAACCAGTACGCACTGGCACGTCGCCTGATCGAGGAGAGCCAGGACAAGATGCATGTGATGGCCAAGGCACTGCTGGAGTGGGAAACCATCGACGCGGACCAGATCGAGGACATCATGAATGGTCGCCCACCGAAGCCGCCGAAGGACTGGGTTCCGTCGGTGAACAAGCCACCGGGCGGGCCGTCGAATCCGTCCATCAGCTCCGGCAACGCGACGGCACCAGCCTGATCTGAACCTTGAACTGAACACTGATCCACACCGAACAAACGGGGCGCAAGCCCCGTTTTGCATTCCACGATGACATTGCCTTCACCCGCCCCAACGTCCACCGGCCCGGTGTGGACCACCACCCGCTTCGCGCTTGACCTGCAGACCGTGCGCGTCATGGGCATCGTCAACGTCACGCCCGATTCGTTCTTCGATGGCGGGCGTTCCTCCGCGTCCGAGGCGCTGGCGCATGGCGAGCTTCTCCTGCGCCAAGGGGCTGATCTGCTGGACATCGGGGGTGAGTCGAGCCGTCCGGGTGCTGAATCCATCCCGTGGGCGCAGGAGTGGCAGCGCATCGAACCCGTGCTGCGGGCGGCCATGTCACTGGGCGTTCCGCTGTCGATCGACACCTGCAAGCCCGAGGTCATGCAGCGGGTGCTGGACCTGGGCGCCGACATCGTCAACGACATCCATGCGCTGGGGGCCGAGGGGGCGGTGGAGGTGGTGGCCCGTCATCCGCAGTGCGGCATCTGCCTGATGCACATGTCGGGCGTGCCGCATACGATGCAGGCCGCACCTTGCCATGTCGATGTCGTGACCGAGGTGCGGGATTTTCTGTCCCAAAGAGTGGCTGCCCTGACGGCGCTTGGGGTCGATCGCCGCCGCATCGTGCTGGACCCGGGCATCGGTTTCGGCAAGCGCGTGGAGGACAACTTTGCGCTGTTGCACGGTCAGCAAGCCCTGCTGGCACTGGGCTACCCGGTGCTGGCGGGGTGGTCGCGCAAGTCCTCGCTCGGCGCCGTGACGGGCAAGGTTGCGCAGGACCGGCTCAGCGCCAGTGTGGCCGCTGCGCTCGCTGCCGCCCACTGCGGCGCACGTATCCTTCGTGTCCACGATGTGGAGGCAACGGTTGACGCGATCAAAGTGTGGAGAGCCGCCGGTTTGCTGTGACGGTGGCGTGTATCCCTGTGCTGCATTAAGGAAATGTCGTCCAGCGTCGGTAACATGGGCGGCTAATCTGGAATTAGCCTCACGGAACGGGATCGACATGAGCAGAAAGTATTTTGGGACGGACGGGATTCGTGGCGCGGTCGGTACCTATCCGATCACGCCGGATTTTGTGCTTCGGCTTGGGAACGCCGTCGGCCGTGTGCTGCGGGCGACCCATGAACGTCCTGTGGTACTGATTGGCAAAGACACCCGCATTTCCGGCTACATGCTGGAGTCGGCGCTGGAGGCCGGGCTGAACTCTGCCGGGGTGGACGTGATGCTGACCGGCCCGCTGCCTACACCGGGCGTGGCCTACCTGACCCGTGCGCTGCGTCTGAGTCTGGGGGTGGTCATCAGTGCCTCGCACAACCCCTATGCCGACAACGGCATCAAGTTCTTCTCGGCCCGTGGCGAAAAGCTGCCCGACGCCTGGGAAGAAGAAGTCGAAGCGGCACTCGCCGCAGAGCCTCTTTGGTCAGACTCCAGCTCGCTCGGCCGCGCCCGCCGGCTGAACGATGCGCCGGGGCGCTACCTCGAATTCTGCAAATCGACGTTCTCGAATGACCTGTCGCTCAAGGGACTCAAGATCGTGGTCGATGGCGCCAATGGGGCTGCCTACCACATCGCGCCAGATGTGTTCCATGAGCTGGGCGCCGAGGTCCTCCGCATCGGTTGCGAGCCGGATGGCTACAACATCAACGACGGCGTAGGGGCGACATCACCCCAGGCGCTGGTCGATGCCGTGAAGCTGCACCGTGCCGACTACGGCATTGCCCTCGATGGTGACGCCGATCGGTTGCAGGTGGTCGATGGGGCCGGACGCCTGTACAACGGTGATGAACTGCTCTACGTGATGGTCGTCGATCGCCTGGCGCATGGCGAAACCGTGCCGGGTGTGGTCGGGACACTGATGACCAACATGGCGATCGAAGTGGCGATCAAGCGCAAGGGCATCGAGTTCGTGCGCGCCAAGGTGGGGGACCGCTACATCTTGGAAGAACTCGCCCGCCGCGGCTGGCAACTCGGTGGAGAAGGCTCCGGCCACCTGCTGGCACTGGACCGCCACACGACGGGCGATGGCATCGTCAGTGCGCTGCAGGTGCTGCAAGCGCAACAGCGTTCCTGCCGCTCCCTGGCCGATCTGCTCGACGGTGTCGAGCTGTTCCCGCAGACATTGCTCAACATCAGGATCGCGCCCGGACAGGACTGGAAGAACAACCAGGCACTGGCGACCGAGCAGGAGCGCATCACCACGGAACTTGGCGACAGCGGGCGCGTACTGATCCGCGCCTCCGGCACCGAGCCGCTCCTGCGCATCATGGTCGAGGCCCGGGATGCGGCTGTGGCACGCTCCTGTGCCGAGCGGATGGCAGCCACGCTGGACAGTCCAGCGACCAGCGCCCACTGAGGCGCCGGTTCTGACTGCCGCACGCGCACCAGTTTCTGCGCCTGGGGGTTCTGGTTGTGGGTCACAAAGATGTCACACAATGACATTACAGTGCGTCCAGTCGGCCCTCGCGGCCGAGGTCAGCAACAAGGAAAGCCCATGAAATTCAGTGTTTACGGTCAGGCTCTGGTGGCGGTGTCACTTCTTTCCACCGCCATGCTGGCTTCTGCACAGGACGCCACCGGCGCTGGCGCCACCTTCCCGGCACCGCTCTACGCCAAGTGGGCCGACGCATACAACAAGGCCACCGGGGCCAAGATCAACTACCAGTCAGTCGGCTCGGGTGCGGGCATCCGCCAGATCCAGGCGAAGACGGTGGACTTCGGTGCCTCGGACATGCCGCTCAAGGACGACGAGCTGGTCAAGGACGGGCTGGTCCAGTTCCCCACCGTCATCGGTGGTGTCGTGCCGGTGGTCAACATCAAGGGCATCCAGCCGGGCCAGATCAAGCTGACCGGCGAACTGCTGGGCAACATCTACCTCGGCAAGATCACCAAGTGGAACGATGCGGCCCTGACCGCGCTCAATCCCGGCGTGCCGCTGCCGGATGCGGCGATTTCGGTCGTGCGCCGGGCGGATGGGTCCGGGACTACTTTCGTGTTCACCAACTACCTCTCCAAGGTCAACGCCGAGTGGAAGTCCAAGGTCGGCGAAGGCACGGCGGTGAACTGGCCGGCTGGCGCTGGCGGCAAGGGCAACGAGGGCGTGTCGGCCTTCGTGATGCGCCTGCCCAACGCGATCGGCTATGTCGAGTACGCCTACGCCAAGCAGAACAAGATGTCCCACGTCCTGCTGAAGAACAAGGACGGCCAGTTCGTTGCCCCCGACGACCTCAATTTCAAGGCGGCTGCGGCGGGCGCTGATTGGAGCAAGTCCTTCTACCAAGTGCTGACCGAGCAACCCGGCAAGGACGCCTGGCC
>JBEEMX010000259.1:0-5342 GCA_041192465.1 Pseudomonadota bacterium
GACTCCTCGTCTTCGGCCCGCTCCAGCCAGGTGCGGACGCTCCGGACCAGCTTGTCGTCGGACGCGGGTGCCCCCGGGACGGTCCCCTGCCGGACAGCCTCGGCGTAGCGGATCACGGTCCCCTCCAGCGCGTCCCGACCGAGCCCCAGCCCGTGCTGCCGGGCGAGGATGGTCAAGCCCCGGCGGACGTGGTGGTGCAGGAGTTCAGCAGCCGGCCAACGCCACGCCATGCCGGTCACCCGGCGTCCATTGCCGCCCGGCCCCTGATCGCCTGGCTGGACCTGCGCCCCGGCGACGACGCCTCGGCGCTGCGGCACCGCGCGCTGGACGCTGGCGCGGTGTCGCTGGTCCAGGCCAGCCACCACCCCGACGAGCTGGTCCGCGTCGCCGCCCACCTCGGCCGGCTGCGGCCCGACCATGCCGAGACCGGTAGCCGCACGCTCCCGACACTGCACGCCGTGCTGGCCCGTGTGCTGCAGCAGGCCAGCGCCCGCGCCCACCTCGGCGCCCTCGTGCTGCTGGACTTGCAGCGCGTCGATGAAGTCGTGCTGACACTCGGCCCCAGCCTGCGCGACCCCTTGCAGCAGGCGATCGAACACCGCTTGCAGGTGGCGCTGGTCGCCATCACGGCGCGCCACGCCGGCCGCCTGCGTGCGCAGTTGACGCGCCATGAGGAGGGCCTGGCCGTCGTCGCCACACCGCTGCTGCGCTCGGCGGACGCACAGGCGCTGGCCTGCGAGCTGTTGCAGAGGCTGGACGATCCGGTCGATGTGGGCGACCACCGGATCGTGGTGGGTGGTCATGCGGGCGTGGCCGTGTTCCCGCACGACGGCCACCAGCCCGAGGTGCTGGTCCGCCACGCCACGCTCGCCCTGCACGCTGCCCGCCGGGAGGGCCGCAGCGGCTGCGTCGTCTACGGTCCGGCACTGGGCCGCGGAGCCATGCGCCGGCTGCAGCTCGAAGGTGCCCTGCGCCGGGCGCTGGTGCAATCGGCCTTCACGCTGCAGTTCCAGCCGCAGGCCGACCTGCACACCGGCGCACTCACCGGGGCAGAAGCACTGTTGCGCTGGCACGACCGTGACCTTGGCCACATCGAGCCAACCGAGTTCATCGCACTCGCCGAGGACACTGGCCTCATCACCCGGATCGGTGCCTGGGTGCTGCAGCACACCTGCCAGCAGATCCGCCAGTGGCGCGACCAGGGGCTGGACGTGCCGCGCATTGCCGTCAATGTGTCGCGGCTGGAGGTGGTGCAACCGGGATTCGTGGCCGGTGTGCTCCAGGCCCTGGTGGACCACGGCCTGCCCGGCGGCACCCTGACGCTGGAGCTGACCGAGCCGGCGCTGATGCATGACCCCGAGCGCCTGCAGGCACTGCGGGCAGCCGGTGTGCAGATCGCGGTGGACGATTTCGGGAGTGGCTATTCGTCACTGGCCCGGTTGAGCCAGCTACCGCTGGACGAACTGAAGATCGACCGCGTCTTCCTCGCCACACTGGAAGGCAATGGCGCCAAGGTGGTCGCCGCGGTCATCGGGATGGGCCATTCGCTGGGGCTGCGTGTGCTCGCCGAAGGCGTCGAGCGCGAGGACCAGCTCGACTTCCTGCGCCACCACGGCTGCGACGAGTTCCAGGGTCACCTGCTGTCACATCCGCTGGACGCGGCCACGATGGGGCAGGTGCTGAGCCACGCCCGCATCCAGCACCGGCTGGTGATGGACACGTTCTCGCCGGCAACATCACCACCGCCCAAGCAGGCGCTGCCGCTCCGGATGTCGCCCTTCCCCAGCCTGCCGACCCTGCCCATGGTCTGCGCCTGACAGCGCCGGCCCTGCTCACGCAGGTGGCTTGCCTGCCTGCGCAGCCCGCGCCGCGAAGGCTGCCCGCTGCGCCGCGATCCGGTCGCGCGGGTTCTCCTTGACAACCCGTTCATCGAGCTTCATCTCCGCAATGAAGCGGCTCGGAAACGCCCGCTTGATCTCCCGCCCGCGCTTTTGCCGCAGCAGCGTGGACACCAGCAGCGTGCGCCGCGCCCGCGTGATGCCGACGTACATCAGCCGGCGCTCCTCTTCGAGCCGCTCCGCCGTCATGTCCTCCTCGTCGCGCTTGAACGGCAGCGTGCCCTCGTTCACTCCGATGAGCACGACATGCGGCCACTCCAGCCCCTTGCTGGCATGCAGCGTGGACAGGGTGACGAGGTTCTGGTCCTGGTCACCGCGCTCGGCCAGACTCAGGATCACGCTGATCGACTGCGCCACCTCCAGCACGCTCTTCTTCTGCGTCTCCACGGCCATGCCGCCGTCGTTGTCGATCTCGCCGCCGCAGCGCTTGGCCACCCAGTCGATGAAGTCGATCACATTGGACCAGCGGGCCGCGGCGACCTTGGGGTTCTCCTCGTTGTCGAGCAGGTGCTGCTCGTAGCCAATGTCGGTGAGCCACTCCATCAGCATCGGCCGGGCCGCTTCGGCGCCGACGGTCTGGCGGGCGCGGTATTCGAGGTCATTCACATACCGGCCGAACTCGTGCAGCGAACCGACCGCCTTGCCGCTCAACGCTGTGCCCAGCGACTCCTGGAACAGCGCCTCGAACAGGCTCACGCGCCATTTGCCGGCGAAATCGCTCAAGGCCGCCAGCGTCGTGTGGCCGATGCCGCGCTTGGGCGTGGTCACGGCGCGCAGGAAAGCCGGGTCGTCGTCCTGGTTCACCAGCAGCCGCAGCCAGCCGCACAAATCCTTGATCTCGGCGCGGTCGAAGAAACTCTGGCCGCCGGAGACCTTGTAGGGAATCTGGGCCTTGCGCAGCGCCTCTTCGAGCTTGCGGCTCTGGTGGTTGGCGCGGTAGAGGATGGCGAAATCCTTCCACTCGGTGATGCCGGTGTATTCGCCCGTGGTGTTGGCCCGAATCACCATGATCCGGGTCACGGCGCGCTCGGCCTCGTGCTCTTCCTGGTCCGATTCGACCACCTTCACCGGCTCGCCTTCGCCCAGGTCGCTCCAGAGTTTCTTCTGGAAGATCTTGGGATTCAGCGCGATGACGTTGTTGGCGGCGGTCAGGATGGCGCTGGTGGAGCGGTAGTTCTGCTCCAGCGGGATGACCTTGAGGTTCGGATAGTCCAGCGGCAGGCGCTTGAGGTTCTCGATCGTCGCGCCGCGCCAGCCGTAGATGCTCTGGTCGTCGTCGCCCACGGCGGTGAAGAGGCCGTCCTGCCCGACCAGCGCCTTGAGCAGGTCATATTGGGTCGCGTTGGTGTCCTGGTATTCATCGACGAGGACATGGCGCAGTTTGCGCTGCCACTTCAGGCGGGTTTCCTCGTCGGTCTGCAGCAGCCTCAAAGGCAGGCTGATCAGGTCGTCGAAATCCACCGCCGAATACGCCAGGAGCCGCTCTTCGTAGAGTTTCATCACGCGGGCGGCGACGCGCTCGTTGTCATCCTTCGCGGCGGCCTCGGCCTGTTCGTGACTGAGGCCGTTGTTCTTCCACAGGCTGATGGTCCACTGCCAGCTCCGGGCGAGCTTGGCGTCGGTGGTGGCACCCGCATCGCGCAGCACGCCGAGCACGTCGTCCGCGTCCAGGATCGAGAACTTCGGCTTCAGCCCGAGCCGCTCGCCATCCTCGCGCAGCAGCCGCACGCCGAGGCTGTGGAAGGTCGCGATCAGCAGATCCTTCGACGCCCGCGCCCCCACCAGCGCCCGCGCCCGCTCGCGCATTTCCTGCGCCGCCTTGTTGGTGAAGGTGATGGCGCCGATCTGCGACGGCGCGACGCCCTCCTGCAGCAGCCGGGCGATCTTGTGCGTGATCACCCGCGTCTTGCCCGAGCCGGCGCCGGCCAGCACGAGGCAGGGGCTGTGCAGGTGGTAGACGGCCTGGAGCTGGGCGGGGTTGAGGGTGGGAGGGGCTTCGGCCATGGGGGACGCGCGGGGAGCGCGGAATGGAGCAAGCGGGGGCGGATGATAGCGAGGCGAGAAACCCCGTCGAGCGAAGCCCCACAGGCAGAATCCCGCCGATGCACGATCCCGCCACCCCTGCCCCGCCAGCGGCTCCGTCCGCCCAGCCCCGCAACCCGCTCCACGGCCTGACCCTGGAGCACATCGTCACCACGCTGGCCGACCACTACGGCTGGGACGGGCTGAACGAGCGCGTGCCGGCGCGCTGCTTCGCCAGCAACCCGAGCGTCAAGTCGAGCCTGAAATTCCTGCGGCAGACGCCCTGGGCGCGGGAGAAGGTGGAGAGCCTGTACCTTTACCTGCAGCGGGATATGCGTCGGCAGCAGCGTTGAGTTCCCTCAGAACGTGTACCCCGTCTGGACCTCGACGTTCTCCAGCGCCTCCAGCAGCCGCGACAGCGGGCGCAGCACCGAGTAACGCGACGCCACGTGGTGGGCGTTGCGCCAGACCAGCGGGATGTCCTTCAGGTAGCCGTCCTTGCCATCGCGGTGGTGCAGGCGCGAGAAGATGCCGAGCACCTTGAGGTGGCGCTGCAGCCCCATCCATTCGTAGTCGCGCCAGAAGGTGCCGAAGTCGTCGGCGACCGGCAAGCCCGCCTTGCGCGCACGCTCCCAGTAGCGCACGGCCCAGTCGATCTGGATGGATTCGTCCCACTCGATGTAGGCATCGCGCAGCAGCGACACCACGTCATACGTCACCGGCCCCCACACGGCGTCCTGGAAGTCGAGCACGCCCGGCGCGGCCGGATCGGCGCCGACCATCAGGTTGCGGCTGTGGAAATCGCGGTGGACCAGCACGCAGGGCTGCGCCTCGCAGACGCGGGTGATGGTCTGCAGCGCCTCTTCGAGCACCTGGCGCTGCGTGTCGTCGAGCGTGAAACCACGGTGGCGGGCGATGTACCACTCGGGGAACAGGTCCAGCTCGCGGCGCAGCAGCGCGGCGTCATAGGCTGGCACCTGCCCCGCCGCCGGAATCTGCTGCAGGCGGACCAAGGAGTCGAGCGCACCCTGGTAATGCGCGTCGGCGACCTTCAGGCCGGCGGCGGTGGTGAAGTCCTGCGCCTGCAACTCGGCCAGCAAGGTGCGTTCGCCCAGATCGGACAGCAGCAGAAAACCCTGCGCCTCATCCCACGCCAGCACCTCGGGCGCGTTCAGCCCGCCCTGGCGCAGCAGGCCGGCGACCTGCACGAAGGGCCGGCTGTCCTCGCGGTCGGGCGGGGCGTCCATGACGATGCACGCCGCCTCGCCACGGGCACTGTCAACGCGGAAGTAGCGGCGAAAGCTCGCGTCGGCGCTGGCCGGGCGCAGGCTGTCGGGGCGCAGGCCATGGACATCGGCCTGCGCCGCCAGCCAGGTGTCGAACGCGGTGCGGCGCTGGTCGTCGGGCCAGTGGATGGAAGTC
>JBEEMX010000260.1:0-5321 GCA_041192465.1 Pseudomonadota bacterium
CCGTCGCCGCGCTGGGAAGGGGTGTTCGTGCCGCTGGCCGCCATGTTCCGGCGGCACCACCTGCCGCTGCCGCTGCTGGAGGCGCTGCTGTCGGCCTTCGCGCAGGACACGCACCAGCGCCGCTACCCGGACCGGGCCGCCCTGCTCGACTACTGCAAGCGGTCCGCCAACCCGGTCGGGCGGCTGCTGCTGCACCTGTATGGCGTGCGCGAACTGGACGCGCTGGTGCAGTCGGACGCGATCTGCACCGCCTTGCAGCTCATCAATTTCTGGCAAGACCTGAGTGTGGATTTGCCACGGGACCGGCTGTATGTGCCGCTGGTCGATTGCGCGGATGTGGGCGTGGGCGTGAACGACCTGATGCGCCAGCGCGACACCGGGGCAACGCGGGCGCTGGTGGAAAAGGAAGTGCGCTGGGCGCGCGAGTTGATGCTGTCGGGCGCCCCGCTCGCCACCAAGCTGCCGGGACGTACCGGCTGGGAGCTGCGGCTGGTGGTGCAAGGCGGGTTGCGCATCCTCGACAAGATCGAGGCGATGGAGTTCGAGGTGTTGCAGCGGCGGCCGAAGATTGGAGCGGTGGATGCGCCGGGGCTGCTGTGGCGCGCCATGGCGATGTGACAATCCCGCCCCATGACAACGACGCCCGAACACTACGTTCAAGAGAAGGCTGCCAAGAGCGGCTCCAGCTTCTACTACGCCTTCCTCTTCCTGCCGCCACCGCGCCGGGCCGCGATCACCGCGTTCTATGCGTTCTGCCGCGAGGTGGACGACGTGGTGGACGAGACGAGTGACGCCGGGGTGGCGGCGACCAAGCTGGCGTGGTGGCGCTCGGAAGTCGCCAAGGCGTTTGGCGGGCAGCCGTCGCAGCATCCCGTCCTGCTGGCGCTGATGCCCCACGCGCCGCTGTACAACATCACCGCCGCACACCTGCACGCCGTGATCGACGGCTGCGAGATGGACCTGCAGCAGAGCCGCTACCTCGACTACCCCGGCCTGCAGCGGTATTGCCACCTCGTCGCGGGCATCGTCGGCGAGGTCGCGGCCAGCATCTTCGGCCAGACCAGCCCGCAGACCACCGCCTACGCGCACAAGCTCGGCCTCGCGTTCCAGCTCACCAACATCATCCGCGACGTGGGCGACGACGCGCGGCTCGGGCGGATCTACCTGCCGGTGAACGAGCTGAAGCAGTTCGACGTGAAGGCCAACGAGATTCTGAAACGCGGTTACAGCGAGCGGTTCACGGCACTGATGCAGTTCCAGGCCGAACGCGCCCACCGCACCTACGACGAAGCCCTCGCCCTGCTGCCCGAAGCGGATCGGCGGGCGCAGAAGCCGGGCCTGATGATGGCCAACATCTACCGCACGCTGCTGCGCGAGATCGAGGCGAACCAGTTCCAGGTGCTGCACCAGCGCATCTCGCTGACGCCGGTGAGGAAGCTCTGGATCGCGATGCAGACGAACTGGCGCGGGCGGTGATCATCAAACTGATCACCAGCGCCTAAAATGCCGGTATATGTACAACATGCTGGACTATTGACTCGCCTCCTCTGACGAAATATTACAGAACTTGGGTCAGCGGCTCAAGGCGGTGCGGCTGGCGCGGGGCTGGACGCAATCCGAACTGGCACGGCGGGCGGGTCTGTCTCGCGGCACCGTCGTGACTCTCGAAGGCCAGGGCCAGACGACGCTGGCCTCGCTGGTACGGGTGGTGCAGGTGCTGGGTCTGGAAGGCGAGTTGCAGTCGCTGTTCGTGCCACCACCACCACGCTCCATCGCCGAACTGGAGCGCCGCGCCAGCACGCCCCGTCAGCGCGCCCCCCGCCAGCGACCGCCTCGGCCATGATCCGCAAAGTCCTGGTGCATTACGCCGGCTGGGGCGAGCAGTGGCTGCTGGGCACGCTGGCCCACGACGGGCACGATCTCCTGTTCGAGTATTCGGCCGACGCCTTGCGGCAGGGTCTGGAGCTGTCGCCGCGCCACCTGCCGCTGCGGCCGGGTGTCTTCAGCGGATTTCCTCGTCACCAGCACCACCTGCCGGGCCTCATCGCCGACGCGCTGCCCGATGGCTGGGGGTTGTTGCTGATGGACCGGCTGTTCCGCAAGAACGGCGTACACCCGGCCACGGTCTCGCCGCTGGACCGCCTGAGTTTCCTCGGCGAGCGCACGCTGGGGGCGCTGACGTTCGAGCCGGCAGAACCCCAGTCGATGGTGGCGGATGGGCTGCGGCTGCTTGATCTGGCCCGTGAAGCCCGTGCCGTGGTGCATGACCGGGACAGCGTGGCCTTGCGCCAACTGGCACTGCTCGGCGGCTCCCCGCAAGGCGCTCGACCCAAGGTGCTGGTCCACCACGACCCGCACACGGGCGAGGTCAGTACGGCGCCCTTCCCCGCGAGCCGGCCCTGGCTGGTCAAGTTCCAGGCCAGCGGGGAGCACAAGGAGGTCTGCGCGCTGGAAGATGCCTATGCCCAACTGGCGCGGGAGGCCGGTCTGGACATGCCCGACACCCGCAGCTTCGACCTCGACACGCGCCTGGGGGCGTTTGGCATCGCCCGCTTCGACGTGGAAGACGGGCTGCGCGTGCCGGTGCATACGCTGGCCGGGGCGCTGCAGGTGGATTTCCGGCTGCCGTCCGCCGTCGATTACACGACGCTGCTGCGGGCCACCCGGCTGTTCACGCGGGACGAGCGCGAGGTGCGCAAGGCTTACGAGCGGGCGGTGTTCAACGTGGTGTTCCACAACCGGGACGACCACGCCAAGAACATGTCCTTCCGGCTCGGGCGGGACCGCCACTGGCGGCTGGCGCCGTGCTACGACCTGACGTTTTCCGAAGGACCGGGGGGCGAGCACCAGATGGACGTGTGCGGAGAAGGCCGGGACATCACCCGTGCGCACCTGCTGATGCTGGCCAACCAAGGCGGGCTGGACCGGGCCTGGGCGGCGACCGTGGTGGCGCGCATGGTCGAGCTGGCCGGGCGGTTTTCGACCATTGCGGCCGGCCGCTCAATCCGGCCAGCCACGGTCAAGCGCGTGCGCAGCGCCATAGAAGCCAATCGGCTGCGGCTGGCATGAGCACGACGACGGCGGTGGTCGGTGCGGGCTGGGCCGGGCTGGCGGCGGCGGTCGCGGCGATGGATGCGGGCGAGCGCGTCACGCTGTTCGAGATGGCTCACCAGGCCGGTGGCCGCGCCCGCAGCCTCGCCGCCGACGCTGGCGAGCCGCGTCTGGACAACGGCCAGCACATCCTCATCGGCGCGTACACCGCCACGCTCGGCCTGATGCGCCGCGTTGGCGTCGATCCCGAAGCGGTGTTGCTGCGCACGCCGCTGGCCTTGCTCGACCAGGACGGCGTGGGGCTGCGGCTGCCGAAGGGGCATCCGGTGATCGCGTTCACGCGGGCGGTCTGGGCGATGCGGCACTGGTCCTTGCGCGAGCGGCTGGCCTTGAGCAACGCGGCGGCGGGCTGGGTGTTGCGACGCTTCCGCTGCGATGCGGCGCTGACAGTGGCGCAGTTGACCGCCACGCTGCCCGTGCGCGTCCGCGCCGAGATCATCGACCCGCTGTGCGTGGCGGCCTTGAACACGCCTGCGGAGGCGGCCAGCGCGGCGGTGTTCCTGCGGGTGCTGCACGACGCGCTGTTCTCAGGGCCAGGGGCGAGCGACTTGCTGATTCCGCGGCGACCGCTGGCGGAGCTGCTGCCGGAACCGGCGCTGCGCTGGCTCGACACGCACGGCGCGACGCTGTGCATCGGGCAGCGCGTGCAGCGACTGGCGGCGCGGGCGGGCGGCGCAGGTTGGACGGTCGATGACGCGCCATTCGACCGCGTGGTGCTCGCCTGCAGCGCCAGCGAGGCAGCACGGCTGACCCGCGACATCGCGCCTGCGTGGTCAGCGAGCGTGGCGGCGTTCGGGTATGAGCCGATCGTCACCGGCTATGTGCGAGCGGCGAACGCCCGGCTCGCCGCGCCGATGGTGGCCCTCGCCGAAGGTCCGCAGGCGCCCGCGCAGTTCGCTTTCGACCACGGCGCGCTGGGCATGACACCGGGGCTGTTTGCGTTTGTGGTGAGCGGCGCGGCGCCGTGGGTCGCGCAGGGGATGGAGACGACCGGCGCGGCCTTGCTGGCGCAGGCGCGGTCGGTGCTGCGCGGCGAGGGGGCGCAGGGCGCGGCGCTGGTGAAGCTCGTGGCGGAGAAGCGGGCGACGTTTCGCTGTGTGCCGGGGTTGCGGCGGCCAGTGGCCCGGGTGGCAGCGCGGCTAAGTGCTGCGGGAGACTATGTTGACGGACCGTATCCCGCGACGATCGAAGGGGCGGTGCGCAGCGTACATTCAATGTACTAACATTGGGCACCACACCCCGGGACTCGCTCCATGACCACCGCCACCCGTTCCTCCCGCCTTGGCCTGCGCGCCACACCCGACCAGGAGGCGGTGTTGCGCCGCGCCGCCGAGGTGGCGCACAAGTCGCTGACCGAGTTCATCCTGGACAGCGCCTGCCGCGCAGCGGAACAAACGCTGCTCGACCAGCGGCTGTTCATCGCATCTCCCGCGCAGGGTCAGGCCCTGCTCGATCTGCTGGACCAGGCCCCAGCCGACAACCCCGGTCTGCGCGAATTGTTCGCTCGCAAGGCGCCGTGGGAAACCGCGTGACGCTGTCGGCCCCGCAGCCGCTCGGTGCGGCACACCGGCTGGACGGATTCCACTGCGGCCAGCCCACACTCGATGACTGGCTGATGCGCCACGCCCGCCAAGCGAACGCCAGCGGCTCGGCACGCACCTTCGTCGTCACGACGGACGCCGAAGCGGTCGCGGGCTATTTCGCGCTCACCGTCGGGCAGATCGACACGCTGGAAGCACCAGACCGCATCCGGCAAGGCATGGGGCGCTATCCGCTGCCGGTCGTGGTGCTTGCCCGGCTAGCGGTGGATCAGCGGTCACAGGGACTGGGCGCAGGAGTCGGACTGCTGAAGGACGCCGTCCGGCGCACGCTGCTCATCGCCGATCAGGCTGGCATCCGCGCCATGCTGACCCACCCGATCGACGCGCCCGCTGCTGCGTTCTATCGCCGCTTCGGGTTCATCGATTCACCGCTGGGAGCGCCGCAGATGCTGTTGCTGCTCAAGGATGCGCGGCGCTGGGTTCAACCTCAGCCGTGAGCAACAAAAAGCCGACCCACAGGCCGGCTTCCATCGCACGAGGGCGAACCCCCGTCAGCGCATTCAGGCGAAATTGGCTTCCGCAAACGACCAGTTCACCAGGCTGTTCAGGAAGGTCTCGACGAACTTCGGACGCATGTTCCGGTAGTCCACGTAGTAGGCGTGTTCCCAC
>JBEEMX010000261.1:0-5318 GCA_041192465.1 Pseudomonadota bacterium
GGAAACGGCTCAAAAACCTGCCCCCACCTGCCCCCACATGGCTACTACCAATACCCTGAGCGATGCCGCCATCCGCAAGGCGAAACCCAGCGACAAACCCCGCAAGCTGTCCGACGGTGGCGGGCTGTACCTGGAGCTGCAGCCGAACGGCGGGAAGTGGTGGCGGCTGAAGTACCGGATCGGCGGGAAAGAGAAGCGGATCGGGCTGGGCACGTACCCCGAGGTGACGCTGGCCGATGCCCGAAAGCGGCGAGACGAGGCCCGCGCCCTCGTTGCAGCAGGAACCGACCCGAGCGAGGCCCGCAAGGCCGGCAAGGCCGAACAGCAGCGCCAGCAGCACACCGAGGCCCTGATCGCTGCCGGCGAAGCCCTGCCGGGCACCTTCGAGGCTGTGGCGCTGGAGTGGCTGGAGAAGGTTCACACGCCAGCCGTGAGCACCGGATATGCGAAGCGGTCGAGCAAGCAGTTGGAGGACGACGTGTTTCCGCGGCTGGGCAGGCTACCTATCGGCGCCATCACGGCACCGATGCTGCTGGAGGTGCTGCGCAGGGTCGAGGCACGGGGCGCGGTCTACAGCGCGCACCGGGTGAAACAGACGTGCGGCTTGGTGTTCCGGTATGCCATCGCCACCGGCCACGCCGAACGCGACCCGGTGCCCGATCTGCGGGGCGCGCTGGCCGCACCAGTGGGCAAGCACTACCCTGCCATCACCGACCCCGTGCGCGTGGGTGAGCTGCTGCGCGCCTTCGATGCCCACACCGGCCAGCCTGGAACACGGATCGCGCTGAAGCTGGCCGCGCTGGTGTTCCAGCGGCCTGGCAACGTGATTGCGATGCGGTGGGATGACTTGGATCTCGATGCAGCCACCTGGTCGATTCCGTCCGAGAACATGAAGCGGCTGAAGGTGGAGAAGGTCAACGGCGCGGCGCACGTCGTTCCGCTGGCCCGCCAGTCCGTGGCGCTGCTGCGCGAGTTGCAGCCGCTGACGGGATCAGGCCCCTACTGCTTCCCTGGTCTGCGCTCGCGGGACCGCCACATCAGCAACGTGACCCTGAACGCGGCGATGCGCCGGCTTGGGTTCAGCGGCGAGGAGATGACCGCCCACGGCTTCCGCGCCCTGGCCCGCACCGTCATCGTCGAGAACCTGCCCGGGGTCGATCCCGAGTGGATCGAAGCCCAGCTTGCACACTCGAAGAAAGGGCCGCTCGGGTCCGCCTATGACCGGGCGCAGTACCTGAGGCAGCGCAGGCAGATGATGCAGACGTGGGCGGACTACCTGGATCGGCTGTGCGACGGTGCGCAGGTGATCCCGATCCGGGCCGCCTGAAAGGCGCTTGATGGCTTCCGCGCGTTGGTGCCATCGGCGTGACTCATGACCACGCATGTCCACGCATGACCACACAGAACCACGCACGACGCGCAAGGATACTCATCCTCGTGCAGAATCTATCCCTATCAGATTGATAGGTTCATCGCGTGGGAGCACCATCAAATCGCCAGCTTGAAAAGCACATCAGGCTGAGTGCAGAAAGTTCGTCGAACGTCACGACGACGATTCACGCACGGCAGCGGATGCGGCAACGCCACATCAACGATCAGATGCTGATGGAAACGCTGAGGCATGGGCGCATGGACAGCCCCCCGGAACCGGACATGAAGCATCCGGGGCTGAAGTGCCGGATGCGCTACTTCGTGGCCGGCGTTGACGTGGCCGCAGTGGTCTACATCGAGCACCCTGCGCCTGACCTGGTTGTCGTCACCGTGATCGACGTGAGCAAGGATTGACCATGTACCACTACACCGACGGCGGGCTGCGCAATGTGTGGCTGGCCAATGGCTACGAAATCAAGCATACCCCCTTCGGCGAGGGTGTGACGGTTCACGACCTGGACGGACTCGCCGAGGCGATCTGTCTGGAGTTGACCCGCAAGGCCGGCACGCTGACCGGGACCGAGTTGCGCTACATCCGCAGCGCCGGGATGCTGCTGTCACAGCCGGCACTGGGCAAGATGATCGGCATCGACGGGCAGTCCGTCGCCCGGTGGGAGAAGTCTGGCAAGGTGCCGCGCTGGGCGGACAAGCTGATCCGGTTGCTGTACGTGGCGCACGCCGAGGGGAACACGCCAATCCGCCGGGTGGTGGAGCGGATCAAGACGGTGGAGCGGCTGGTGAAGCAGCGCATCGTCGTTCAGGAGACGCAAGGGCATTGGCAGCCGAGCACCCAGGCAATAGAGGAAGGTGCCGGCTGTGAGGTTGACGAGCCTGCCTGATCACCGGAAACAGGCCCGGCCACCAGTGCCGAACAAACCCACCACTCCCACCAAACCCACCGCGCCCGGCCGAAACAGGGGTCACGCCCCATGCCGAAACGACAGCACTCACAGCACTGAGAGCACTCGCCGGGAGGAACACCACGGGCGCCCGCCGTCGTCCTGATGGGCACAGAACGCCCCGCATGGCCCCAGCAAAGCCCGCCGCGCCTGCTACCCTGACAGGTGCCGCGCCTACTCCGACGGGAGGAACACCGGGCGCCCCACCTGGTCGGCGCGGCACTTCCTCGGTGGGGCTGCGTTGGGGAACGCATGATTGATCCGGCCGCAGAAGCGAAACGCTTCATAACGCTTGACGAGGTTGTCCAGGCACTGACTGACGACGATCCTCACACGAGGTTCTTTGCAGACGAGAGTGACGGTCCCCGGACGGAACGAGAAGGGGATATGGCTGCGCGATACACCATGATGCACTGCCGGCTTCAAGAATTGCGCCCCGTAGTCTTTCGGCACCCGATGGCCCACTTGACGCATGTTGCTCGGGACATGTCAGACGATCTGGTGACGGTCGCTATCGGCGTGATGTTGAACGGTGGACTGCATGGGCACCCTGCCAATGAGGTTTTTGACTTCCTTGCGCATCGGACAATTCTTTGGCGCAGAGTCGATGTTGCCTTGCTGCTCACAAGGCATGGGGTTCGGGTGCCTGTCGCAATACTTCCCGACTTGAAGCCTGCGAGTGCAGTACCTCCCGGCGAGGAAAGCCCAGATGAAAGGGCGAGACGACGCTTGGCTGCACTGCGGGCAAGTGGGGGTGACTTCGTGAAGCATGGAGACGGGTGGATCACCACCCCCCCGCGTGGCGGGAAGCTTGCAGCCTTGGAACGGGCAGAGCGAGCCGCCGGACGGAAGCAATGCGATAGGTCGGACATTCGCGCTGACTTGCAGCGCGCTGCCGCGGCTGAGTAATCGGGGTGAGTCCGGGGTCTTGACCGGGGTACCACCCCGGAAAGTCAACTGGCGTCCTTGACCCAAAGGACGACCATGCAGGCCCATACAACCCAAATCCGCAAGTCCATCACCATCGTGCCGACAACCCCGGCCCGGACGACGGCACACATTGCGCCCGACCTCGCCGACCTGACGCGCCTGTCCATCCGGCAGGTGTCCGCCCTGGTCGGCCTGTGTGACCAATCCATCCGCGACCGGATCAAGTCAGGTCGATTCCCGCCGGCGGACCACCGCGACGGCCCGCGCTGTGTCCGCTGGTCCGCGGGGTTGATCCGCCGGTGGCTCGAATCGACCGGAACTGCTGTGCAGTGAGGAGGCCGCGATGCAGACCTCGCCCCCAGAAAACAAAAAAGGCCGCCGCGTTACCAGCGCGGCGACCCAGATGCAGACCTGCAATGATTTTGCCGAACCCAGGCCGCATCAGCAAGGTCAGATCGATAACCCACGCCATCGCCGCGCCCTGCTGGCGCTGCTGAAGCACCAACAGGGCCGAAAGGACATTGACCGCGTCACCGGCGCCAGCAACGGCCCCGACGAGGTCATGCGCATCCGCCGCTGCTACGGGTTGTCGATCCCGTGCCCTCGCGTGACCGGCATCGACATGGACGGCCACCCGGTGCAGACCGGCGTCTATCACCTGACCAGCGCAGATCAGGCCAAAGTCAAACGCCTGCTGGGGATCGCCAAATGATCGCCACGTATTGCCACGACCTGCCCCAAGGTGATAATCTGGCGACAGGTGCTAGACACACCTTTATCAGTCAAGCGTTCGGCCGCCACGTCAGTGCGGCTTTGCCATGCCCGGATACCGTCAGGTTATGGGGCTGGGAGGGTCATTGCGTAAGCGTGGCCGCACGACTTGACTCGTGTGTCTATCCCCAGCCCCACCCGCATCGTCTAGACCGCGCTGCGTGTGGCTCTCAGAAGCTCGTCAAGGAGCCTGACGCCATGAAGACCCTGAACGCCGGCACGCCCGGCATAGCTGCGGCATCTGCCCGCTACGTTCCAGCCCATTACCTGCGCCGCCTGGCGTACACGCTCGCCGGCAAGGCGACCCGTCGCGCTCTACTGCGTGCCCGCGCCTTCGAACTGGTTGCCGCTGACCGGAATGGAGGCCGCTGATGAACGCGACCTCGATCAAGTTCGAGACGACGACCTTCAACGTCATCGACCACAACGGCAAGGTGTGGCTGCGTGCCGCTGACATCGCCGAGGCGCTCGGCTACAGCCGCAGCGACAAGATCAGCCGGATCTACCGCCGTCACGCCCGCGAGTTCACACCCGACATGACGGCCGTTGTGGAGGCGCCCGACCCCGAACACACGAAAGGTGTTCCGGGTGACCTGGAACCCCGAAGTGGGGCGTGGCGGCAGGCGGATGTGGCGGCGTGGATCACGTCGCGGAGCGGTGCATGAACAACGCCACCCACACCCCCGGCCCGTGGCGCTTCGATGCAGCGGCTGGCGCAGTTGTCACCGCTGCTGGTGACTCTGTGGCCGTCGTGTGCTTCCACGCCGCCGACAGCATGGCGCAGGAGAACGAGAACGGCCGGTTGATCGCCGCCGCACCGCTGCTGCTACGGGCGGCCCGGCTCGCGCTGGATGAGATGACTTCGCCGGTCAAAGCCCAAGATCCCGCCGAAATGCTGGCGCTGATCGTGCGCGACCTGCGGGAAGCCATCGACAGCGCCAGCACCACCCCCACCGAATCCCCACCCGGAGCCTGAAGCATGGCCCCCAAACCTCAGGCCGGCACTGCCGGTCGCGCCGCTGCTTTGCCTCAACCCACCCACCGCCCCAAGGAAATGACCATGAACACCACGACCGCCACCGCATCGACCGCCACCACTGACAACACCGTCCCGGCTCGCGTGACCTTCGCAGAAGCCTGCATGGGCTACGTGGCCAGCGCACTCAGCACCCTGCCTGACACAGACGGTGGGCTTTGTTGCACAACCCAGTCGAGGCTGAGTTTCCCCTGACCCCAGACGGAGTTACGCCACAGCCCGCGTCACCGGGGTGCCCAGGTGGGTGAAGC